>NZ_VULV01000008.1:0-123379 GCF_009696495.1 Bifidobacterium sp. WCA-178-WT-4B
CCGGGAATCCGAGCGCTTCAGCGGTGGCTTTGTTGAAACGAATGGCGGAATCGGTGACGGTCAGAACGGTCTTGCCCACCGGCTTGACCAGCTGAACCTCCTCGAATCCCTGAAGCAATGAAGCCATAGTTGCTCTCCTTATTGCATTGGTCACGTGTCTTTTTTACGTCGCTAATTGTAGCCAGCTAATTTCGTATTATACAAATCCATGCATGCATGATTGCATAATTGAAGAACATTTGACCTGCGTATTGCGCTCCTCGAATAGCGCTGATTCAGCCAATGCCAAGGAAAAGGGGAAACGGGAACCCGCGATATCAGCCGTATTGAATATAGAAGTATGCAATTTCAGCATCGCGATGGCTGACCGGTCTTTTTGCCGGCTCTATCTGCCGCTCTGCAAGCCAATTCCTCGGTCGGCAAGCTTGGCTCGGGTGTAGTGTTCGGCCATCACGGAACGGCATTGATTGCCGGTGCATGCATACATGATCTGCATACCGACGTCCCTTCTCAAGTGTTGTGAGCATTCCCTCGTTTATTTCAGTGAGCATTCCTCGTGAATATGCGTGCGTTATGTACCGTAGCAATAACATGGAAAAACCGGGAATCATCGACTCCCGGTTCAGTGGTATTCGCGAACTATGCTTCAGCGTCTACCGTCCATTATGTCAGTCACGTCAGCGACGATGGCACCATCGTAGTGCACGGTGACGGATTCGTTCGGTTGGAATGTGCCTGCAGGGAACGTCACGGTAGCGGTGGTGCCGCTGTAAGTGGACCATTATCTGACGCACGGGCGTCGGGCGAACCGCACGATGCGCCGGTTGGGGTATCCGAGCAAGGCGCTTCCGGCCGCGTGGATCGACGAGCTCGCGCCCGGCGAACACCGTGTCAGGCGAGGCCCGGTCCCCGACGGGCCCAAACGCGAGGCCGTGCTCAGGGTCGCGTCCGGCGAGATGACGTCGCGGCAGGCGGCCGCCGGTCTGGGAGTGGATTCCTCGGTCGTGAGAAACCGGAGACGGCAACTGCTAGGCGAGCGGAAAGGGACCGCGGTGGCGAAGGACGAACCAGAACGCAAGGTCGGCATCGCGCGCAGCACGTACCACTTCACGTCACTAGGAACGAAGATAAGACGTTGCTGAAGCACCACAGAGGTTCCTATAGCCCCCCCCATCTAAGCACTGCAACAAAAAGACCCCGACCATCTCGGTCGGGGTCTTTGTCGTCAGTAATGCTCGAAGTAATCGCTACGAGCAGAAGGTCACTCGGTGACGGCCTTCTTCAGCAGGGAGCCGGCGGAGATGCGAACGCCGTAGGAAGCCGGAATGTCAATCTGCTCGCCAGTACGCGGGTTGCGGCCGGTGCGAGCGGCGCGCTTGACGCGCTCAGCGGAGAACAGGCCGGTGAGCTTCAGGCCTTCGCCGGACTTCATAGCCTCGACGAACACATCCTGGAAGGCGTTAACAGCAGCCTCGGCCTGAGCCTTGGTCAGGTTGGACTTCTGGGCGATCTTCGAGACGAGATCAGACTTGTTGTATGCCATAAAGCATCCTTCTTGGGTCAGGGGGCGAGCACTTTTGCTTCGTCCACGTTTTCATCAACGATACTAGCGCATGTTCCTGCGAAAACCCGCATCGTATAAGGCTTTTCACATCTATTTCGTGTTCTGAAGCCCAGGATGGACAAAAACGGACGGATCAGACGAGGTTATGACGGTCGAGCCACTTCATAGCGGCTGCGCCCAGAGGAATTCGTAGCCAATAGAACACCACGCGATGCAGCAACGTGGCGGATAGAGCTACGCCCTGAGGCACACCGACCGCCACGAATGCGAAGGTCAACGCGGCTTCCACACCGCCCAAACCACCGGGGGTGGGCACCGCGGAACCCAACGCATAGGCCAGCATGAAGACGAACGTCGTTTCAATCGGATTCGATGAATAACCGAACGCTTGCAAGGCCTCCCAGAAAGCGAGCCCAGTGGTCGTGTTCTGGAACAGTGCGCCCAGGCAGCTGACCGTGAGCTGTCGGGGCTGGGAAAGCACGTCCAGCAGCTGGTTGATATACGTCTTGGCCAGCGGCATAAGACGACGGGTCACCCAGTGGCGCAACGGCGGAATCATCATCGCAATGGACAACACCACAACCACTACGCCCAGCACAAGGACCAACGTATTCGTCGGAATCGCGCCGGAGAACATATTGCGGCCGGTGAATAGGCCAATCAACACCAGCATGGAGAAGTACACGGCGTAATACACCACGAGCGCGGCGCTCATGATTGCGGTGGCCGGGGTGTTGCGATAGCCGGATCTGCGCAGAAACTGCAGGTTGACGAACGCGGGCCCCACGCCGGCCGGCATGGATACCGTGGCAAAGCCGCCGGCAACCTGACTCATGAACACGCCCGTGTTATCTCGCTTGCTGCGATCCATGAGAGCGCCGAGCGAAATCGACGATCCGATCCAGCCGCAGGCACCGAACGCGAGCGTTACCACCGCCATCAACGGGTTGGCGTTGGTCAGCGCGGTTATGATTTCCTCGGGCTTCAACTGGGTGAAGACCACGACCACAGCCACGATGACCAGCAGCATGGTGATCATCGAACGCCAGGAGAAGCGGGCAAGCGTCACCGGCTCGGCGGATTCGGCGGTCTCCTCATCAATTATGGTGTTGATGTGGTCTCGCAGTTCCTTGAGCAGCTGCTTGTCCCATGTGACCAATGCGCGTGTGGGGGAGGGAACCGCGACTTTCTGGATGAACGGGGCCAGCGCGGTCAACGTCGTGTCGCCCCAAGATTCACGGGCAGCCGCGACTGCAGGTTTCACGCCGATCAACGCGGCGAACAGCGCAAGCAACTGGACCTTGTCAAGCGCGGTATTGGCCGGGCCGGAAGCGTTGTCGCCATTCAGCCAGCCGGCGATAACCGCAGTGCCATCTTCAAGCCTAGCGAGCGTATCAGGCGTGATGCGCCGGTGCGTATATCCACGGCGATTCGCCACAGACAGATATCGCATATATGCTACGGCGTCCGCTTGGGTGAGCGTGTTCAGATTGGCGGGCATCTCGATGGTGTGCGCATCCAGCACCAGAATCGCGGACTCGTCCGTATCGGCGATGCCGTAGGGGGCGGGCGCAGGCAGTTTGATATTGTGCAGGCCGAGCAGCATAGCAAAGTGATGCTGAACGGCGTCGCGCACGGAACGATCGCGTCGAATGGACACGCTGGTAAAACGTACCCAATCCCAGAGTTGCTTCAGATAGCCGACGGTATGGGTTTGCGCGTCGATGACGGAAACGATGAACCGGCGGTTATTCGCGGTCTCCACATCGTAGATGCGTGAGCCTTCCGCCAAATCGTCATCCAAAGTGGCAGACAATGAGCCATGGCTGATTCCGGGCTCCTGATGCCGGATGAGTGAGGTGGTCTCTAATCCGATGCTTGAGAGCACCGCGACGAGATCTTTGCCCCACACGCCTTTATTCTGCGTGCCGACCACGAATCGAATAAGCATGCCCACCGTGCGACCGGCGGCCATCGAAACCAGCATGCCGGTAACCGAATGCCACGAAAGCACCACCATCACCGCGGCGATGGCATACAGGATATTCCAACTCCATTTGACCGTGGAGCGGGTACGGCGTGGCCCGGCGGCGGTCAGGAAGGACGCCATGCCGGCGTAGATGTCGGGCAACAGCTCGGAACCGAATGAGGTGGCGGCTGAGACCAGTGCCATTGGCAGGGCGGAATCGTTCAGACTACTGATTGCCGTCGATATGACCCACACAATGCCGTATCCGGCAAACATGGCCAGCGCGGACACCGCAGCCTGCAGCCATTCCCGGGCCAGTAGCAATTGAGCGAGCACGATGATCACGATGACGATGGTGGCCAGCTGCGTCAGTACGGTGGAGGGGAAAGCGGCCAGCCAGTTGATGGCTTGGGCGGCGGTATGCGCGTCGGATTCGACGCCGCGCGTCATGCCGCCCAGATATACGGCGAACACCATGACCACGGCGGCCATCAATAGCGACAGACTGGCTCGGGTCAGGTCGCCGAAGTCGCGCGTGCGGCGCGGGGCGATGTCGTCGATGTATGGTCCGGAATCGTTGCTGCCGTCGGTTGTCGAGCTGTCCGTTCCGCTGACAGCAAAACTGGCCGACCGGCCGTCACCAGAGGCGATCGGCCGGTCGGTAGTGGAGGAGGTCGCCTTGTCCGGGCGATCTTCCGTAGTGGACTGATCCTGTTCAGTAGTCATGAAATGGTTACCTGACGCCTGTCCTTGTTCGGTTCAGTTTGCGGTTTGGTTTGTGACTCAGCGCAGTAGTGTGGTGGATGCGATGGGCTCGAGGGACTCGCATCGCACCTATCTCAACGGTCGAAAGCGACGAGCTGGCTGGCCACACCGGTGTAGGTGGCGGGGGTCAGAGCCTTCAAGCGAGCGGCGGTTTCCGGGTCGAAGGACTGCTGGTCGATGAACTGCTCGACCTGTTCCTTGTTGATGGTGTGGCCGCGCATAAGCTCCTTGACCTTCTCGTACGGTTTGTCCATGCCGGGCAGGCCCTTGAGCTCGCAGGCGCGCATGGCGGTCTGGATCGGCTCGCCAAGCACCTCCCAGTTCTCATCCAGCTCACGCTCGATGACGTGGGTGTTCGGGTGGATGGACTCAAGGCCGCCCATGAGGTTGGTCAGGGCGAGCAAGGAGTAGCCGAGCGCGGAACCGATGTTGCGCTGGGTGGTCGAATCGGTCAGATCGCGCTGCCAACGGGATTCCACCAGCGTGGCGGAGAGGGTGTCGAGCAGCGAGCAGCTGATCTCGAAGTTGGCTTCGGCGTTCTCGAAACGAATCGGGTTGACCTTGTGCGGCATGGTGGAGGAGCCGGTGGCACCCTTGACCGGCACCTGGGCGAACACTCCACGGGAGATGTACATCCACACGTCCACACACAGGTTGTGCATGATGCGGTTGGCGTGGGAGACGGTGGAGTACAGCTCGGCCTGCCAGTCGTGGCTTTCGATCTGCGTGGTCAGCGGGTTCCAGGTCAGGCCCATGCGGTTGGTGACGAATTCGCGGGAGACGGCGACCCAGTCGACATCCGGGCATGCGGCCAGGTGGGCGCCGAACGTGCCGGTCGCGCCGTTGATCTTGCCCAAGTACTCCTGGTTTTCGATGTGCTTGAGCTGACGGTTCAGACGGTAGACGTAGACGGCGAGCTCCTTGCCGAGCGTGGTCGGTGTGGCCGGCTGGCCGTGGGTGAGGGAGAGCAGCGGCATATCCTTGAATTCCTCGGCCTTGCCGGCGAGGTGGTCGATGATGCGCTTGAACTCCGGGGTCCACACGTTTTCCATCGCGTTCTTGACGCAACGGGCGATGGAGAGGTTGTTGATGTCTTCGGACGTGCAGGCGAAGTGCACGAGGGTCTTCAGCTCGTCGTTGATGTTGGTCAGCTCGGCCGGAGCCTTGTCGATCTGATCATCGATGTAGTACTCCACGGCCTTCACATCGTGGTGGGTGATGGCCTCATGAGCGGCGTGCTGCTTGATGCCTTCGGCGCCGAAGTCCTCGGGAATGGCGCGCAGGAAGGCCTGCTCTTCGGCAGTGAACGGCTTGACGCCGTCAACGATCGGCTGGTTGCCGTTGCCCTCAAAGCCGTTGGCCAGAAGAATCATCCATTCGACTTCGACACGCATGCGTTCGCGGTTCAGGGCAGGTTCGCTCATGTATTCGACGAGCGGGGCGGTGGCCTTGTGATAACGGCCGTCGAGTGGGGTCAATGCGATTGCGGGGGAAATATCGGTAAGCTTCATAACCTCCAAGGGTACTTCCAGCCGTGAACCGAGCGGCTATACTGTGGTGCGGCGTTCCCGCCCGAGCCGTACAGGTCATGGCCTGGTATCTGATGCTGGCCATCGCCAAAACCGGTGTGCTCGACCGCCTCGCATCCGGCCGCGCACTCATCGGGCGACGCGCCTGACATTCTTTGCGCGCCACTTTCCCGGGAATGTTGCGCTGATAGAGGGGTTCTCGGGCCTGCTAGCGCAACAAGCCCGGGAAAGTGGCGCTAGCCGCGTCTCTGCGGTGATTGCATTGTGGGGTAGCTGATTGATTGCTAAGCATTGACAAGTTGATGTGCTCGTTGCCGTGAGACCCCGAGTATATCGCCTATTTGCTGTAGGGCGAGACCCATGCCATGTAGTTCTTGTGCCGCGGCACGAGTTTCCCGCGCTGCGTTCGATCTGCATTCCGCTTCTTCCTTCCGCAGTCGCCGAGCTTCATCAAGATGCGCTTGTACGGATTGCGGCAATTTTGTCTCTATGGTGAGTGCGAAATCAGCATCTTGTGTCATGACGGTGATAAGGTCGCGTGCCATATTTACTTTTAACCGCCGAACGCTGAACTCGGTGGTTCGCTCGCCAGGGGCAATGGTCGCGGACTAGGTCATGCGGCCTTGGTAGTAGCGGGTTTCCTTGAGTTCGCCGTTGATGACTTCCTGAAAATGCGCTTCGTGGCGTTGCACGGCGGGGGAGCCGAGATCGGTGGCGTTCTGATAAGCAGCCTGATGGTACTTAATCCAATGCGACAACTCTCTGCCGTTGGTCGAACCAGCCACGGGTGCGGCGTCATATGGGGTCAGACCGGTGATGGGCGTCGCGCCGGGAGTGCATGAGCCGTCCGAATGCACTGTGGATGGTGTTGCCGCGGGCGCGGGCGATACATGCCCTTGTACGGTGAGCCAGTTATCGGTGACCGGGTTGGCGGCACCATCCAGTGCGGCGACCAGTTCATCATCGATTTCCACGCTGGTGACCCACGTGCGTTGCGGAATCGGATGATTGGCCACCGGCGATCCGGCTGTCACCAAATGCTCGATGGTATATTCCTCCGCCCAATCCGAGGCAAGCGTGGCGGCAACGATACCACCCTGGGAATGGCCGATCAGCGCCACGGGCTCATCCTTGCCGATGCCTGCCTGACGCATCGCCTCGGCAACCATGCGAGCGCTGTCCGCTTTCCTGCGGCGCTCCTGATCGGCGCTCATCAGTTCCACGTTCTGCGCCCAGCCAAATGGTGAGTCAGGCTGTCCATCGGTACCCGGGATGGTGACCAGCCAGGAGTTGGTTCCATCAGCCCGTTCATAGCGTTGAATGGCGATGGTCCCATATTCGAGTCCGCTGTTCAGCTCGATTTTGCCGAGCCGCTCTTCGGCGAGTCTGCGCAGATTCTCCATTGACTCGGCCACCGATCCGCTTGCGCGGACGACGTCGGCATTCGCCTGCACCTCGCGCACTTCCAGATGATTGCCTTGGATGATGTCTTTCGCGGGTCCGGAGAAATTGGCGATTTTTCCCGCAGCCTTGTTGACCTCATCGGTGTGCGCAATGCTCTTGCCGATAGGTACGCCGCCAATGATTCCGCCCGCGCCGCTAAGCACTCCTTCCTGGAACGGATAGGTGAACGTGGACATCCATGCCGGGTTCGGTTTGCCGTCAATAGCCCAGCCGGCCAGAAAGCCGCCCGCCGCCACAGCGGCAACACCCACCGCGGCATATCCCGGTTTGGCCTGTGTGCCGGCCTGCAATAATTCGGTAAACATGCGCCGAGCCGTCATCTCCGCCTGAGAATACAGAGAGTGTGCGCGAATCAGCAGATCGGCCGTGCCACGCAGGTCATCGCTCAACCGCTGACATGCCGTTGCATGGTCATAACACCGATTGCCCAGCGCGGCATATGGTACAGTGACATGGCCGGGAACAACGGCGCTCGGATCGCCCGACTGCAAGGTGACGCACATCGGCGCACTATGCCGATGTGACTGTAACTGTAATGCGGCCGATTCCCAAGCCGTGGCTATGGCCGCAAATCCTGCCGCCTCGTCATCGAGAGCCTTGGCTATGGCGGCATATTCTTCAAGAGTGGCTGGCGCATATCCCACTCCGCCGTAAACGGACGATTCCACCTGCCAGTAATCGTGCTCGCTCATGATGACCCCCAAGCCAATCGGTGGGTGGTCTCCATGTCTTGCGCGAGACTAGCCGAATACTGTGCGGTGCGACTGAGCCGCGATCGGAATAGATCGGCGGCTTTACCGGTCCACACGATGTTGCGGGAGCGGTTCACGGCCACCGCCGTCTGGTCCGATTGCGCCAGTGTGGCCGCACGCTGGACGGACACGAGGTCGCGACTACGCTGTACCGCCGCATGGCAAGGGCAAGTGCCGTAATCGAACGGCGTCACCGTATTGCCGGCAAAGCCGCCGGTGGGATCGATGGGTGCTGGGTTGCTGGTGTAGGTATTCATATATCCAGCTAAAAGGACAGGACTCATGCTTGTCCAGCCGGGACGACCAATGTGGTTCTAGCTTGCCGATTTTGGGCGAATTTATCCCCAAGTGTTGTGCATAGTCGTAACGATTATCCACAAATAGCCTGTTTGGACATACCTCGGATCAGCCATGGGCTATCGAAAATTGGACAAACGCCAAAGCCGACAGCCGAAACCGGGAAACAGCCGCGATAAAGCCATGACCCGTGAGGGTGTGAGAAAAAGAGCAACCGTGAACGATTGCTCACCACGGCTTGGTAGCCCCGGTACCCTTGTTCTGCGTCGCCTTCTGCTCGGATTGGGTGGTGTTCGACTGGGTATCGGTGGATTGCTGATTGGCCTTCATCAGCTCCTCGACCTGCTTCTTCTGCTCGTCGGTCAACGCGCCGCCCTTTTTTGCATTGGATGAGGAACTCTCGGATTGCTGTGCCGACTGGGCTTGCCCGGAACCGGAACCGCTGTTCTGCGCCTCGGCCTGTTTCAGGGTGATCTTCGTCAGCTCGGAAGAAATCGAAGCATTGGTGTCGATGGCGTCCTTGACTTGCGGCAACAGAAGCGTGCGCATTCGCCCGGCCTCGGCGAATTGCGCATCGGTCTGCTGCTGTTGCGCCTTGAGCGTGTTGATATCAGTCGACTCGTCCTGAGCCGCTTTGATATTGGCGTTCAATGATGCGGTGGCCTGATTGAACGTAATCGAAGCGGACAGGTTTACTGACGCCACGCCGGCAACCAGCAGCAGCAATACGGCGCCACAAGCCAGGACGATACGTGCCCAAAGCGGGCATTTCGCCCGCATCCGAATATTCGCCGAGCCATCGTTCTCGTGGATTTCGTTACTGTTCCTCACAGCAGCCTCCTTGAGGTTGCGATCCATGCACCGACTTCCATGGCAAGCAATATCGCCAACGCAATGGCCAACGGCCATACCACCGGCGTGGTGCGTGTGCGCTCCTTGACCGTGGTGGTCATGCGCCATTGCTTCGACGACCTGGCCGAAACCACATCCGCCAAAGTCTGTGAAGCGTTTACGGCCACATATGTGCCGCTGATCTCGTCGGCAATGTCTTTAAGGTTCTTCTCATCCATCCTGGAGATGCCGGGTTCGCCGGTATCCGGGTCGATCACCCAGTGGTCCGTGGTATTGGAATCTCCGGCGCTGACGCCATCGGCGATGACGGGAATCTTGCCGCCCTCGGTCGAGCCGACGCCCACGGTAAACCCATCATTGAGATACTGGCGCAGTGACGAGAACGTACGGCGCTTCACATTCGAGGTCTGTTCGCCATCAGTGATGAGGTACAGCACAATCGCATCATCCGGGTGCGCTTCACGAATCGACTTCGCGGTCAGCAGCAATTGATCGATCGGAGCATCCAGACTGGAGCCCGCCGACACGGATGTGGCTTCCACCGCCAACGTGTTGGCCCAATTATCGATGGCCGGCGCATCCGGGGTCAGCGGCACATCAAGCGTTCCCGAAGCACCGAACCGTAACGCCGCGAAACTGGCGTCCGGATAAGCGGCGGTCACATCATGCACGGCCTGACGTGCGGCATCGATGCGGGTAATGGTCTTCTCGGACCCGTATGTGGCATCGGCCACCGCCATCGACCCGGTGGTATCCACCGCCACGATGACATCGGTGGCATTGATGGCCTGTGAGGTGGTAGACGATACCACGCTGGGAGTCAGTACCATCACCGCTACGATGAGCAGCATAAACGTACGACGTATGCAAGCCCACACGGTCTCGTCACTGGAAACACGGCGACGAACAAACAATACGATTTCGAGAATGGCCAGTACGGCGAGCCCGGCCGCCAGCAGTCCGCCGGCGACCCAGCCCAAGGCGGGGGAGAAGGTGAATCCGTTCATCGCCTCAACCTCCATGCACATACGATCCAGATAATGAGTATCACGGCCAGAGCAAGCGTCCACAGACCGGGAGCGTCCACCATTGAGGATTTCGCCTTGTTCTCCACATCCGTATCCCTACGCGACTGAATATCCCGTACCAGCTCATCTATCGACGCGCCATTCGATTGGGTGAGGAAGATGCCTCCATGCGACTCGATCGCGGACTTCATATCCGTTGTGGTTTGGTCCGATTCACTGGCTTTCGGCCCGGAATACAGGCCGTCCACGGTGATTTTGGTCTGCTGGGTCAAATCCAACGCTTCGGTCAGCGAATAGGTGGGTTTGCCCGACACGACGTTGTCGGTGGCCAGCACGATGGATGCCGCACGCTGACGGTCGGCATTCGCCTGATTGGCTTCGCCATAAGCGAAACCGGGGAGCATCGCCGCGCAAGACACCACGCCGTCGCCAATCAAGGAGGTGGCGTCCTTGCGGTTCTGCGTGCCTTCGAGCCAATTGGCGATGTCCTGATATTCGGCATCGGACATCTTATCGACGTCATCCTGCGACTCGACGCCTTTCAGCGCCTTGCTGGCGGAGGTCAACTGTTTGGTGACCAGTTCGTAGTCGTCGGTCAGCGGGAACACCGTGCGTGAGGTCGAGTTGAAGATACTCAAACCGATACGTTCCCCCTCGAAATGCTTGACCAGTTCCAAATAGGTATCGATGACCTCGCGATCATAGGGGAGCGTGGACCCCGACACATCCAGACACAGGACGATATCTCGGCTGGAAGCGCGTTCGTCACCGGCATCCACTTGGCTGGGGCGAGCCACCAGCACAACGGCCAGCGCCAGCGCAAGCACCAGCACGCTGATGGCGAGACGGCCCAAAGCGCGCCATTGACGGAACAGACGGGAAGCGTGCTCGGTATTGAGATCGTCGTCCATCGAGAATACAGGGGTGTCGTCGGCGGCGTTACGGCGGGCGAACACGACAATCAGCACGATAATCGCCAGCGCCGCCAAGACGCCGGCCAGAGCGGCCCAAGGCCAATGCCATGCCAGCATCATGAACGCCACCTTTCCACCAGATTCGCCACCCACTCGGCGGCCTGCTGCACGCTGGTCGTCTGGGCGATTCGGTTGCGGGCATCATCGGCAAATTCCGGTGGATACAACGCGCTAATGGTCTGCTTCAATGCGTCCAATCCTTGGCGATTCGCGGGCGTGCGATTCAGGTACGCCAAATCGGTCAGCGTACTGGAACTAAGCTCCCTGCCTGATGCGGCACCGGCGAAATCACGGGCGATGACGGCCAATTCGACGAAAGCCTCATGCCGGGGCAGTGTTCCGGATTCATGACGGGCCACCACATCGTCGATGCGGGCACGCCACTCGGCCTTGGAGCTGGCATTGCTATGAGTGCCACGCGCACGGTCGCTGTTCCGAGGTTTGCGTGCGGGGCGAGCCAGCATGATAATCAACGTGATCAGACCTACCGCCAGCAACAGGCATGCGACGATGGCCATCACCAGGGGAGTGGTCAAGGCCAACGACTCCACGGGCCTGAGATCGCCGGGATCAGTGGCGAGCGGGATGATGGGGAACATGCTGTGCATCATAGATCACCCGCCAAAGTCAGTCCGACCAGTTCGGGTGCAGTACCCAGTCTATTGCGTGTGGTGCGGGCCAATGCCCGGGACACCAGGGCGACGAAACGATCGAACATGGATTCGCTGGACGCGGCTCGAATGATATGGGAACCGACACGGGTGAGCTCCTGTTCCAAAGCCGCGGCCATATACGCGCGATGAGTATCGACCTCGGCCGCTGCCTTGGCGTTGCACAGGAATGCCGGCACGCGCCGTGCACTCAAGCCGTCGGCGGGAGCGTGACGGGATGAGACGGCCTTGAACGGATTCATCGTCGCAACATCGATCAGCACCATCGGATGGGTGCGGGTGATACGACGGATCGTGGTGATATGCCGCTCCTCCATCGCATGCTCATCAGTGGCCAATACGATCAATGCCTCGCGATCCTTGATACGGCGCGCATATTCCAGCAGTGCGTCGATATTACGGTGATGATCCCAATCACGGTCAAGCGCCTTGTCCAGCGTGCGTTCGAACTGCGCGAACCCACCGTTGAACGGCACGCGGGTGATGCTGGACTCATCGCCGAACACCAGCGAAATATCGTCCGACCGGCGCAACGACAGTGTGGCGAACATTCGCAGCGCATTGGCGGCAACCTGCCATGCGCGTTCTCCGGAAGGGCATACGCCAGTCATCTCCAGGCCAACGTCCATCAGCAACCAGACCCGTGACGTCGACAGGCGCTCGCGCTCGACCACCATGGGGCGGCCTTGGCGGGCGCTGGTCTTCCAATCGATAAGACGGGATTCGTCACCTGGCTCATAGGCATGCACATCCATCGCATCGCCGCTGCCGCCACGACGCCCGGATGCGTGTTCGCCCTCCAGCACGCCCAAAGCCTTCCTTACTGTAGGCAGGCTCAGCTGAGTGCCAAGGGCCTCGATCTTCTTGCGAACGGAATCGGAACTCACGGAACAGGAACCGTTTCGACGATCTTGTCGGCGATCTGATCGCTGACCACGCCATCGGCCAGTGCCTCGAACGTCAGCATAATACGGTGGCGCAGCACCTCATGAGCGAACGCCTTGAGATCCTCGGGCACCACATAGTCGCGCCCGGACAGCAATGCCTTCGCCTGGCCGATGCGGGTCAAGGCGATGGTGGCGCGCGGCGAGGCACCCAAACGCACCAAGGATGACAGTCCCTTGATGGGGCGGGAGCCGGCACCTCGTGACGTGGCGGTGATATCGACCGCATAACGCATGATCGCGTCGGAAACAT
The DNA here is from genome assembly GCF_009696495.1 of Bifidobacterium sp. WCA-178-WT-4B. Classification (NCBI taxonomy): domain Bacteria; kingdom Bacillati; phylum Actinomycetota; class Actinomycetes; order Bifidobacteriales; family Bifidobacteriaceae; genus Bifidobacterium; species Bifidobacterium sp. WCA-178-WT-4B. The sequence continues at coordinate 13,063 of NZ_VULV01000008.1, forward strand.
GCACGCGGCGTGCCGCCTTGCGCAAAAAATCAACGTCGGACACGGAAATGCGTTCGCCGGTGATGGTGTCGGGACCGATCATGTCGGAGCCACGGCGGGTGAGCATGGCCAGCATCCGAGCCTCTTCGTCGGGCGAAGGATAGGTCATGACGGCCTTCATCATGAAACGATCCATCTGGGCTTCAGGCAGGTTGAACGTGCCCTCCTCCTCAATCGGATTCTCGGTGGCGATCACCATGAACGGCTTGGGCAAGGCGATACGCTGCCCGCCGACGGTCGTGGCACCCTCGGCCATGGCCTCAAGCATGGCGGACTGGGTTTTGGCATTCGAACGGTTGATCTCGTCCAGCAGTACGAAATTGGCGTGAATCGGGCCGATCTGCGTGGTGAACTTCTGCGACGCAAAATCGAAGACCTGCGTGCCCACCAGATCGGATGGCATGAGATCAGGAGTGCACTGCACGCGTTTGAACGAGCCGGATACGCAGGTGGCGAGTGTCTGGGCGGCCGTGGTCTTGGCCAAGCCCGGCACGGATTCGATAAGAATATGCCCGCCGGCCACCAAGGTCACGATAAGCGATTCGCGCAGATTATCCTGACCCACCAGTGTCTGGGCGAATCTCGCCCGAATGATGTCGGCCAGGATACGTGCGCGCTTGGCGTCATCGGCACCCAGCTGAGCCGACACGCCGGGCGCGGGAACGGTGACCGGTCGTGCGGCGGTGGTCTGCGAAGGTATGTTCGGTTGCGTGGGGAACAAAGTCATGCCCCCACTGTAACTACTTACAATGACTGTTGGTCTGTCTAAAGAGTCCAATCCACCGGTTCGGCACCCATGGTGACTAGGGCTTGATTGGCTCTGGAGAATGGTTTGGAGCCGAAGAATCCGCGGGAAGCGGACAGCGGACTCGGGTGAGGCGATTTGATAATGAAGGCATTGGTCAGCAATGGCTCGAGGCTTTGCGCATTACGCCCCCAGAGAATCGCCACCAGCGGCTTGGGCTTGCCATCGGCGTTCGTGCGCGCGTTCAACGCACGAATCGCGGCCTCGGTGACTTCCTCCCAGCCTTTGCCCTGATGCGAATTCGGCCGCCCGACGCCGACGGTCAGACATCTGTTGAGCAACATCACCCCACGTTCCGTCCACGGTGTCAGATCGCCATTGGTGGGCATGGGCGCCCCAAGGTCGTCAACCAATTCCTTATAAATATTGACCAGGCTTTTCGGCAGCGGGTGAACATTCGGCGCCACGCAGAAGCTCAAGCCCACCGGGTGACCCGGGGTCGGGTAGGGGTCCTGGCCGACAATCAGCACCTTGATGGAATCGAACGGGATGGTGAACGCGCGCAGAATATTGTGGCTTGCCGGCAGCCACGGGCGTCCGGCGGCGTTTTCCGCACGAAGAAAATCGCCCATATGGTGGATGGTGGGCTCCACGTCGGCCAAGGCATGGGCCCACCCCGGCTCTACCAGTTCGCTCAATGGTTTGATCATGACTCACCACTGTAGTCAAACGTGCATATCCGGTGCACGGGGCGTGGTGTGGTGGACTGATGAGTTGTTTGCCGATTACACTCATGGGTAGTTTTGATAGGAAGAAAGGGCGATTATGGCACGCGACACGATGACCTACGAATCCTATGAACCGGATTCCTTCGACAATCCTCCGAAGGGGCCGGTGGGAGTCCACCGTGGCGCTCGTTCGGTGGTGGCCCGCCTCTGCCCGTTCATCGTCGTTATTCTGGTGGCCGCACTGTGCGGTGTCGGGGCCTGGGCATGGATTTCCGGGGAATACAAGAATGTAATAGGAGGATCGTCCCAGACGGCGACCACGTCCAAGTCCGATTCGTCCAGCAAGGCTGAGACCAAGAACAGCACCAAGGATGATTCCTCGTCCACTTCGGCCGATTCGTCCAAGGACTCGACTTCGGATTCGGCAAAGTCCGATACCGACAGTGACACGACATCCTCGAATGAGAATCAAAACTCCAATCAGCAGTCTCAGCAGTCCGAAGCCACCGCGACTGTGAATAAGGCCACGCAGGTGCGTGTGGTCAACGCCACAGGAATCCAAGGATATGCAGCTCGGCAGGCCGATGTGCTGCAGACCGCCGGTTACACCAGCGTCGAGGCGACCAATCCGAGCGGTACATTGCCGGCTTCTTCTGTGGTGTGGTATCAGAATGAGACCGATAAGGCCACCGCCGAGGATGTGGCGACCGCGCTTGGCATTTCGGCTGTGGAGCAGGTGCAAGGACTCGCCGTTCCCATTACGGTGGTGTTGCTCAACTAGCGTTGTTGATGCGCCCCTTATATCGGCGTGAAATACATCGAAAACTGTGAGCGTTCTCGCGTCTATGGAATAATTCGTACCGAAAATGTGCCGCTGCGGTTGGGATTGTTCCCTCGTCGCTGTACAATCGTCATCTAGTCGCGAGGTAGGGGGAGCGCGATGAGGTTCTTTTTACGTTCCCTATAGGTTTTGTGTCGCGACGCCTAAGGGAACAAAGGAAAGACCAGATATGGCACAAGGTACCGTGAAGTTCTTCCTTGCCAAGAAGGGGTTCGGGTTTATCCAGCCGGACGACGGCGGCGAGGACGTTTTCGTGCACTACGCGGAAATCAAGGACGACGGCAGCACCAATAAGTTCAAGATGCTGTACGAAGGCGATCGCGTGGAGTATACGCCCGCTTCGTCCGGCAAAGGCACGCAGGCAAAGGATGTTGTCAAGCTGTCTTCGGGTGAAGCCCGCTCCGAGTGAGCAACACGCACGCAAGGATGTGCATTGAAGGCCCTGACCGTTTCGACGGTTGGGGCTTTTTCATGCCCAAAGCGCAATCGCCGCCGATGATGTTGGCACTCGGCGGTCGCGAGTGCTAATGTCTGGGTTAGCGCTCGGAGGTCGAGAGTGATAATCGGCAGCTGACGGCTGGTCGTCACGACTCGACGCTTGCGAGTGATAACCGGTATACCTAGCCATTTGGAGGAATACGCAACCATGGCAAAGATCATCTCTTATGATGAGGAAGCCCGTCAGGGCATGCTGGAGGGCCTTGACAAGCTCGCCAACACCGTCAAGGTCACCTTGGGCCCGAAGGGCCGCAACGTCGTGCTCGACAAGACCTACGGCGCTCCGACCATCACCAACGATGGTGTGTCCATCGCCAAGGAAATCGACCTTGAAGACCCGTACGAGCGCATCGGCGCCGAGCTGGTCAAGGAAGTCGCCAAGAAGACCGACGACGTCGCCGGTGACGGCACCACCACTGCGACCGTGCTTGCTCAGTCCCTGGTTCACGAGGGTCTGAAGAACGTGGTCGCCGGCTCCAACCCGATCGCCCTGCGTCGCGGCATCGAGAAGGCCACCGAGGTCATCGTCAAGGAACTCGTCGCTGCCGCCAAGGACGTCGAGACCAAGGACCAGATCGCCGCTACCGCCACCATCTCCGCCGCCGACCCTGAGGTCGGCGAGAAGATCGCTGAGGCTCTGGACAAGGTCGGCCAGGACGGCGTTGTGACCGTTGAAGACAACAACCGCTTCGGCCTGGACCTCGACTTCACCGAGGGCATGCGTTTCGACAAGGGCTACATCGCCCCGTACTTCGTCACCAACGCTGACGACCAGACCGCAGTGCTCGAAGATCCGTACATTCTGCTGACCTCCGGCAAGGTCTCCTCCCAGCAGGACATCGTGCACGTGGCCGAGCTGGTCATGAAGACCGGCAAGCCGCTGCTGATCATCGCTGAGGACGTCGATGGCGAAGCACTGCCGACCCTGATCCTGAACAACATCCGTGGCACCTTCAAGTCCTGCGCCGTCAAGGCCCCGGGCTTTGGCGACCGTCGCAAGGCCATGCTGCAGGATATGGCCATCCTGACCGGTGCTCAGGTTGTCTCCGACGAACTGGGCCTGAAGCTCGAGTCCGTCGACACCTCCGTGCTCGGCCATGCCAAGAAGGTCATCGTCTCCAAGGACGAGACCACCATCGTTCAGGGCGCTGGCTCCAAGGAAGACATCGACGCTCGCGTGGCCCAGATCCGCGCTGAGATCGAGAACACCGACTCCGATTACGACCGTGAGAAGCTGCAGGAGCGTCTGGCCAAGCTGGCCGGCGGCGTGGCTGTCATCAAGGTCGGCGCTGCCACCGAGGTTGAGGCCAAGGAGCGCAAGCACCGCATCGAAGATGCCGTGCGTAACGCCAAGGCCGCCATCGAGGAAGGCCTGCTGCCCGGCGGTGGCGTGGCCCTCGTTCAGGCTGCTGCCAAGGCCGAGAAGGCTGAGGCCGTCACCTCCCTGACCGGCGAAGAGGCTACCGGTGCCGCCATCGTGTTCCGCGCCATCGAGGCCCCGATCAAGCAGATCGCCGAGAACGCCGGCGTGTCCGGTGACGTGGTCATCAACACCGTCCGCTCCTTGCCTGATGGCGAAGGCTTCAACGCCGCCACCGACACCTACGAAGACCTGCTGGCCGCCGGTGTGACCGACCCGGTCAAGGTGACCCGCTCCGCTCTGCAGAACGCCGCCTCCATCGCTGGTCTGTTCCTGACCACCGAGGCCGTCGTTGCCAACAAGCCGGAGCCGAAGCCTGCTGCCCCGGCCGCCGGTGCCGACATGGGCTACTGATCCGCAAACGATCGCTAGCTGATTGAGCTGAAAGGGGATTCCTTCGGGAGTCCCCTTTTTTGTATTCTGGTTCCCTCTTTGAGGGGAGCTGTCGAACGCAGTGCGACTGAGTGGGGAGCTACGGTGTAGGGATACTCCCCTCAGTCTCGCTTCACGATCCAGCTCACCTCCGGGGGAGAGCCAAGAAACTAGCTGGCAAACAGGCGCGAAGCTTGGATTTCGGCGTCAGCGTACACGGTGGAGGCTTGCGTCAGCGAGCGTTGGATGGACTCGAGTGAGGCCTCCATCTGCTGTTGGGCCGCACGCCACTGTTCGGCTACCGCGGTGAACTGGGTGGCCGCCGAACCTCGCCATGCGTCCTGCAAGGCATTGAGATTGGTGTACATGCCGCCCACGGCCTGCCTGATTTGCGAGATCGAAGTGGCCACTGCGGCCGAGGATGATTGGATTCGCTCGGAATCTACCTGATATTGGGGCATCGTTGCTCCTTTTCTAGAGGGTTAATGGTATGTATGGCGGCCGCTTGCCAATACCGGCCGCTAAGGTGGAGGATATGTCAACAACGAATCGGGCAGACGGAAAAACAACTATTGTGGTCCTAGCTTCGGAGCCGTCCTGTTCGGCCTTCGGGAATATGGTCCGAAAATGGCTTGTTTGCGCCATTTGCGCCCTTGCTGCAGTAGCGATGAACGCAATGTGGATAACCGCAAATGCCTATGGGGATAACTCGGGCGACAGCTCTGACAGCTCCAGCAGCAGCACCGACAGCGGCGTGACCATCACCGAGAACATCACGGATACGGAAAATCTCCTGGGCTCCCATGCGGCCAAAGTCACGGATGCCATCGCCAAAACCGAGAAGGAAACCGGTGTACACGTGCATCTGCTGTATCTTTCCAGTTTCAATAGTCAACAGAAACCGGAAGACTGGGCGGCAACCGTGATGGAGTCCATGAATCCCAAGCCGAACACAGTGATGCTTGCCGTGGCCTCGAATGACGGCAACCTAGTGGTCGTCGTGTCCAAGAACTCCGATAAGTGGCTTCTCGATAACAAAACCGTCGATAAGCTATCCGAAGCCGCACAGCAGCCGTTACTGGAAAACCCACCGAGCTGGTCTGGCGCGGCAACGGCAATGATGGATCAAATCGTGAAATCCAAAAAAGCCTCCACCTCATCGTCCACGGTGACCGTAGGCATAATCATCATGGGTGTGGTGTTGGTGGCGCTGGTCATCATCATCGTGGTCATGGTGGTGATTCGTCGGCGCAAGGAGATCAAGAAGGATTCCAAGGCCGAACTCCAAGATGACATTCAGGAAACGCCCAGAAGAGCACGACACTCTAGAAGGCATGAGTAAGCCTATTGAAGCATCGATTGTTGTTGTCGACGACGAGCCGTCCATCCGAGAACTGCTGGTCGCTTCCCTGCACTTCGCCGGATTCGAGGTAAACACCGCCGCTTCCGGTTCCGAAGCCATTGAGGTTATCGAAAAAGTGCAGCCTGATCTCATCGTGTTGGACGTCATGCTGCCTGACATCGATGGATTCACCGTCACCCGCCGTATCCGCCAGGAAGGCATTACCGCCCCTGTGCTGTTCCTCACCGCTCGTGACGACACCCAAGACAAGATCATGGGCCTGACCGTCGGCGGTGACGATTACGTCACCAAGCCGTTCAGCCTCGAGGAAGTCGTGGCTCGCATCCGCGCCATTCTGCGCCGTACCCGCGAACAGGTGGAAGATGACCCGATTATTCGCGTCGCCGACTTGGAAATCAACGAGGACTCCCACGACGTGACCCGTGCAGGGCAGCCGGTTGACCTGAGCCCTACCGAATACAAGCTGCTGCGCTACCTGATGGACAACGAGGGCCGAGTACTGTCCAAGGCACAGATTCTCGACCATGTCTGGCAATACGACTGGGGCGGCGACGCAGCCATCGTCGAATCGTACATCTCCTACCTGCGCAAGAAAGTCGACGGCATCGAGGTCGACGACGGCGAAGGCGGCAAGCGCAAGGTTACCCCGCTGATTGAAACCAAGCGCGGCATCGGATATATGATTCGCGAACCGAAGAACTAGTCGCCCCATCCATAACGCATCGTAATCTCATGAGTATCCCCGATAAGCAGTCAGGCGGCGTACCGCCGAGCAGCACGCCGAACGCCGCCCCGAACACGAATCCCATGCCTGCAATGCCGCCATTCGCCGCCCATTTCCAAGAGCGGAACGAACGTAAGAAAAACATGCTGATGCGGCATATCGACCGTATCTCGTTGAGCAGCAAGCTGGTGGCCTGCACCATCGCCGTGCTGCTCATCGGCGTGTCGGTGATTTCCTTCTCCATCCGCGCGTTGGTGAACAACTACATGCTGCAGAAAACCGACACCCAGTTAAGCTCGCAAAGCCAGCTGGTGGTCAACAATATCGATCTGCTGTCAAGAAATGACTCATCGGGGCCGAACTCGTACTTTCTGCAGATTCAATATACCGACGGCACCAAAGACAAAGAGGGCAATCCTCTGGTCGTGACCCCGCTGATGCCGCAGATGCAGGACGGTATCGTATCGGTGCCGATTCTTCCTACCTATGGCGATACCAGTGGCATCACGCTCGGCCAGGCATTCACTACGCAGGCAGTGGCCAAGCAGATCATCACGGTGCAGTCCGACAGTGCGGACAGCCAGAACGATCCGGCCAACGGAAACTCCAATTCCTCTGACACCATCACCAAGGTACTGGCCAACCCCACTGTCAATGCCAACCATGCCGCCATCGTCACGGCGAGGGCACCATGGCGTATTCTGCCGGTGACCTTCCAGCAAAACGGCAAGGACCGGGCCGTGGTGTACATCGGCTTGTCACTGGCCGACCAGATCGACACCGTCAACACACTCACCCGATACTGCATTGTGGTCGGCATCGCCGTGGTGCTGCTCGGCGGCTCCCTGTCCACGCTGATCATCCAGCACACGATGACGCCGCTGAAGCGCATCGAGAAAACCGCTGCAAAGATTGCCGCCGGCGACCTGAGCCAGCGTATTCCTTCCGCGCCGGAAAACACCGAGGTCGGCTCCCTGGCCGCCTCGCTGAACTCCATGCTCGCCCGAATAGAATCCAGTTTCCATGAGCAGGAGGAGACCACCGACAAGATGAAACGGTTCGTCTCCGACGCCAGCCATGAGCTGCGCACCCCGTTGGCCGCCATCCATGGCTATGCGGAGCTGTATAAGATGCAGCGCGATATGCCTGGTGCCTTGGAACGTGCGGACGAGTCCATCGAACATATCGAACGGTCCAGCCAGCGCATGACGGTTCTTGTTGAGGATCTGCTGTCTTTGGCCCGTCTCGATGAGGGGCGCGGCATCGATGTGACCGGCACGGTGAAACTCTCGTCGCTGGTCACCGACGCCGTCGATGACTTGCATGCGCTCGACCCGGACCGTGCCGTTCGCCGCATGCAGATTTCCCTCGAACCGGCGCGCGATTTGAACCATCCCGCCGAGTTCAACCTTGCCGAAGGCGATTGGCCCGAGGTTGTACTGCCCGGCGACGCCTCTCGGCTGCGCCAGGTGGTGACCAACATCGTGGGCAACATCCACCGCTACACGCCTGCCGATTCGCCTGCCGAGGCCGCGCTCGGTGTGATGCCGGCCGCCATCGATCCAAGACAGCTCGCTCGCATGCCCGCCAGCGACGCGTCAATGCGGCGGTTCATCGACGCCGCCGAAGTAGGTGCCTCGATGCAGACCGGCTATCGATATGCCGTATTGCGTTTCGTGGACCATGGCCCCGGCGTGCCGCCTGAATCACGCTCGAAGATTTTCGAACGCTTCTACACCGCGGACCCGTCCCGTGCCCGAGAAAAGGGCGGTACCGGTTTGGGCATGGCCATCGCGCAATCCGTGGTCAAAGCACATCACGGCTTTATCTGCGCCACCGGCACCAATGGGGGAGGCCTGACCTTCACCGTGGTGCTGCCGATTGAGCAGATCGCCGCTCCTGAGCCCAAACAGTCCACCGGAAAAACCAAGGACGCCAAACAGAAGACTTCTTGGTTCAGCTCTGAGCGTAAGACTCAGGCGACTCAGCCCAAAGCGTGAGGTCAAGCCCTGTGAGGTAAACTGTACCTTCGGTTTACTATTTCCATTGAGGATTAAGGAAGGTTCGCAATGCCCACCGGTCGAGTTCGTTGGTTTGACGCAGCCAAGGGTTATGGCTTCATCACCAGTGAGGAAGGCAAGGACGTGTTCCTGCCGGCTCAGGCCCTACCCACTGGCGCCACCACGTTGCGCAAGGGGGCCAAGGTGGAGTATTCCGTGGTGGACGGCCGTCGTGGGCCGCAGGCCATGGATGTTCGCCTGATCGCCTCCGCTCCCAGCTTGGTCAAGGCCACCCGCCCGAAGGCGGATGACATGGCCGCCATCTGCGAGGACCTCATCAAGATGCTTGATGCGGCTGGCAATACGTTGCGCCGTCACCGTTACCCATCTGCTGCCGACAGCAAAAAGCTGGCCACGTTGCTGCGTGCGGTGGCGGATCAATTCGATGTACAGGACTGATCTGATCTATGACTGATACCACCGAAACCATCGTGACACCGGACCCTCACGCCATCGCGCGCGCCGTGCTGCTCGAAGTGGCCGACGAGAGCGATCAGGTGGGGGATTTCGTTACCTCATATGATCTTGAGGATCATGTCACTGACTTCCGCTTCGCCGCGAATATCCGTGGCTACGAAGGATGGCAATGGTCGGTGACGCTGTATCACGACGAGGAGATCGACTCCTGGACCGTCAGCGAATCCTCCTTGATCCCCACTGAGGGCGCGTTGATGCCGCCCAAGTGGATTCCTTGGAAGGATCGCCTTGAGCCCACGGATCTGGCTCCCACCGATTCGATCGGCACCGATCCGGATGACGAGCGCATCGAGGAAGGCGAAGTCGAGGAATCCTCGCTGCAGGATGTCAACGATGCCGTCGAGGCCTTCCGACTGACCCGCCGTCACGTGCTGACCTCGTTGGGGCGTGCGCAGGCTGCCAAGCGCTGGTATGAAGGTCCGCGAGGCCCCAAAGCGTTGAGCACCAAAACCGCCGAAGGCAACCTGTGCTCCACCTGTGGTTTCTTCGTGCCGCTCGCGGGCGAACTCGACCGTATGTTCGGCGTGTGCGCCAATAAGTGGAGTCCGGATGACGGTCGCGTGGTTTCCTTGGACCACGGCTGCGGTGAGCATTCCGAAATCGAACCTCCCGAGCCAAGCCAGCTGTGGGTGCAGTCCAAGCCTGCTTTCGACGATCTGCATATCGACGTGGTGGCCGACCGTCCGCGCAAGCAGGAGCCGGCTGCCCAGGACGAGGCCGAAGGCGAGACCGACAAGACAGGCGAGCCTGCCGGTGATGATATCGAAGCACAGAAGACTGTTGACGGGAACGCCGTCGATACTGAGCCCGCTGAGGAGGCGGCAGGCGACGGGACCTCGCAATCCCAGTCTGCCGGTGATGAGTCCGTTGTACAGAACGCATCCGATTCCGTTGTGGATGTTGATGCAGCTGATTCCAGCGACGAGTCCAAGTCTGATGCTGACGACGAGGCCACCGAAGAGGACATCCTCAACAACACCGTTGCCGAGGATGATGAGATGGACGACGAAGAGGATAACGTTCGTCCTTCAGACGATGTGACTCCTGAACTCGAAACCGTCATCGATCTCATTGAGCAGCTGCGCCAGAACAGGGCGGACGAGGAATAAAATAAACGCCAATCCTGCTCCCCAACAGCAGAATGTACTTTCGGATCAACTTATAGGTCTCAGCGAAGATGTTTCCTAAAAAGTAGATGGTGATGGGGTTGCAGGAATAAAGAATTCCTCCCTGCAAGCCCATCACCGAGGCGTGCGTTAGCACTCCATGCCGATTTCGGTGAATCAGTGCACCACGGTCACCGTGCATTCGGCGAAGTTCATGATCTGGCGGGACACCGATCCCAGGAAGTGCGCGTCCAGGCCGGACAGGCCACGCGAGCCGACCACCAGATGGCTGGCGTACCGCGATGCCGCGATCAGCCCCTTGGACGCGGGAATATGGAAGGCATTCGCGCTGACCTTGACGCCATCGGGAATCCGGGCCTTGGCCATCAGGTCAGAGAGAATCTCCTCGGCGCGGCGCTGACCGACCTTCACCGGTGCCACGGCGTTCTCATAGCCCGGAATAACGCCCAAATCCTTGAGCTGCCAGCAGAACATCACATGCAGCGGCGTGTCGTGCAGTCGTGCCTCTTCCAGCGCGAAGTCGAACGCGCGGCGGGAAGTCTCGGAACCATCCACACCAACCACCACCGGGCGGCGAGCCACCTCGACCACGGGCTGTGGCTGCGTGTAGTGGACCGGCTGGTCTCCTGGCGTCAGGGCATTGGCGATGGCATCGGTCACGGTCTCATCCTCGCTGCCGGCGATGCGCACCACGGTCACCGGCACTTCGGCGGCCTCGGCCAGCGAAGCGGACAGGGACCCCATGAACCAGCGGGCCACACGGCTCAGCGAGCGGCGGCCGACCACGATCTGCTGCGCATCATGGCCGATCTGCAGCAGGGCCGAAGTGCCGGAGGCCTTCACCGAGGTGAGCTTCAGATTCGCCGGATCGAAGTCGATGCCTGCAGCGGCCTTGTCGACCCACACACGCAGCTCGTTGGCGATATCGTGGCGGACCTTGGCCCAGGCCTCGTCGCTGTCCGGTTCGGACCCCATATCCCAGGAATGCGTCCAGCCAAACACGGCGTTGACGCTCTGACCGGTTAACGAAGCCTCCTCAAGCGCCCACTTCAGCGCGGCAAAGGATTCATCGGAACCATCCACGCCGACAACGATGTCGGGCTTGGTTGTCGCTTCACTCATTTCGAGCCTCCTTGTAATCGACTACGGGTGAATCTAGAACCAGCATATCGTTTTCTTATCCTCTTACGGCGCAATTCATGGAATCCGATGAATAAACGTCATCGTGAATCGGTAGAGTAAGACGGAATGTCAATTGAGGAAGGACAAGCATGTTCGAACGGTTTACCGACCGTGCACGGCGCGTGATCGTGTTGGCGCAGGAAGAGGCGAGGGCCCTTCAGCACAACTACATTGGCACCGAACACCTGCTGCTCGGCCTGATCCGCGAAGGTGAGGGCGTGGCCGCCAAGGCGCTCGCCTCGAAGGGCGTGGAGCTGGATGCCACCCGCAAGCAGGTCGAAGAGATGATCGGCAAGGGCAACGCGGCGCCGAACGGGCACATCCCCTTTACCCCGCACGCCAAGCAGGTGCTGGAGTTTTCGCTGCGTGAAGCCCTGCAGCTGGGCCACAGCTACATCGGCACCGAGCACATCCTGCTCGGATTGATCCGCGAAGGTGAGGGCGTGGGCACCCAGGTGCTCATCAAGATGGACGTCGATCTGGGCGAATTGCGCAGCGCGACCATCGATATGATCCGCGGCAACTCCGGCACTGGCGACGGCAAGGGCGAACTGGCCAACGCCGGCGGCGTGGCGGACAAGCAGAACAAATCCGGTTCCGCCATCCTCGACCAGTTCGGACGCAACCTGACCGCCGAAGCCGCCGAAGGCAAGCTGGACCCGGTCATCGGCCGCACCAACGAGATCGAACGCGTCATGGTCGTGCTTTCCCGACGCACCAAGAATAATCCGGTGCTGATCGGCGAACCGGGAGTGGGCAAGACCGCCGTGGTCGAAGGCTTGGCCCAGAAAATCCAAGCCGGCGACGTGCCGGAAACCCTGAAGGGCAAGCAGGTCTACTCGCTGGACCTCGGTTCCATGGTGGCCGGCTCCCGCTACCGTGGTGATTTCGAGGAGCGCCTGAAGAAGGTGCTGAAGGAAATCAAGACCCGCGGCGACATCGTGCTGTTCATCGACGAGATTCACACCATCGTGGGCGCCGGCTCGGCCGACGGCGCGCTGGGCGCCTCCGACATGTTGAAGCCGATGCTGGCCCGTGGCGAGCTCCAGACCATCGGTGCCACTACCACCGACGAGTACCGCAAGTACATCGAGAAGGACGCGGCTCTGGAACGCCGTTTCCAGCCGATTCAGGTGCACGAGCCGACCATCGCCGAGACCATCGAGATCCTGAAGGGCCTGCGTTCCCGTTACGAGAACCACCACCACGTGACCATCACCGATGGCGCGCTGCAGTCCGCCGCAGAGCTGTCCAGCCGGTACATCCAGGACCGTAACCTGCCTGACAAGGCCATCGACCTGATCGATGAGGCCGGTGCACGCCTGCGCATCAAGCGCCTGACCGCCCCGCCTGAGCTCAAAGAGCTTGACGAGAAGATCGCCAAGATCGCCGCCGACAAGGACGAGGCCATCAAAGGGCAGGATTTCGAGAAGGCCGCCGAACTGCGCGACAAGCAGGAGAAGCTGGAAGCCGATCGCAAGCAGAAGGAAGATTCCTGGCGCGAAGGCGAGTCCGACGTCAAGATGGTCGTGGACGAGGACGTGATCGCCGAGGTCATCAGCTCCACCACCGGTATCCCGGTGTTCAAGCTGACCCAGGCCGAGTCCAAGAAACTGCTCAGCATGGAGACGGAGCTGCACAAACGCATCATCGGCCAGGATGAAGCGGTTTCCGCTTTGTCACGCTCCATCCGACGCACCCGCGTGGGATTGAAGGACCCGAAGCGCCCGTCCGGCTCGTTCATCTTCGCCGGCCCCACCGGCGTCGGCAAGACCGAGCTGGCCAAGACGCTCGCCGAATTCCTGTTCGACGATGAGGACGCGCTGATTCGCGTGGATATGTCCGAGTTCTCCGAGAAGTACGCGGCTTCGCGGCTCTTCGGCGCGCCTCCGGGATACGTCGGCTACGAGGAGGGCGGCGAGCTCACCGAAAAGGTGCGCCGCAAGCCGTTCTCCGTGGTGCTGTTCGACGAGATCGAAAAAGCTCATCCGGACATCTTCAACACGCTGCTGCAGGTGCTCGATGACGGCCACCTGACCGACGGTCAGGGCCGCAAGGTGGACTTCAAGAACACCATCATCATCCTGACCACCAACCTCGGTACGCGAGACATCGCCAAGGCCGCCAACACGGGCTTCAACCTGGGTGCCAACAACGAGTCCAGCTACCAGCGCATGAAGGACCAGGTCAGCTCCGAATTGAAGCAGCAGTTCCGCCCGGAGTTCCTGAACCGTCTGGACGACATCATCGTCTTCAAGCAGCTCACCGAGCCGCAGGTGCGCCAGATCGTGGATCTGGATGTCAAGCAGCTCAACGACCGCCTGTTCGACCGTCATATGTCGCTCGAACTCACCGACGCCGCCAAGGACCTGCTCGCGCAGAAGGGCTTCGACCCGCTGCTCGGTGCCCGTCCGCTGCGCCGCGTGATTCAGCGTGACATTGAGGACGCCATCTCCGAGAAGATCCTGATGGGAGATCTCGAGGACGGTCAGCGCGTGATGGTGGATGCGGAAGGCGAGGGTATCCTTGGCGAATTCACCTTCAAGGGTGAGAAGTTCAAGGAGCCGGCCGTCGCCGATAAGCCCGCCGAAGCCGGTGCCGCCAACGATGCCGAAACTTCGTCCGAAGCCGCACCCGTGCACGCTGACGATTCTGGCGACGCTGCGCAGGAGTAGCGCATATAAGTAGTTGCGGAGCTCCCCTGTCAAGGGGAGCTGCTGTTTGTGTCGGATTATTGCAGCAGGGCGAGTCCGGTGTCGATGGTCTCCTCGCGGGTAAACAGCGTGCGGCCGTCTGATTGCCGAGGCGTGCGTGGATGCGGTAGCTGAGATCTGCGCCGAGGAATTTGGCGAGTAATCTCCCCTTGCCGACGCATTCGTAGTGACTCGGGTTGCAAAGGCCTGACCCTGATAGTACGGGGTCAGGCCTTTCCCATCCCAAGACGCCGCTAAGAATTCACATGAGAGTCGCCTTCCTAGGCATGGCCGTTCAATCGACGATCCTAGCGTGACTGGTGTGAGCAGGAATATGAAGAACCGGCGGTGGGCCGGCAAGCGATCGGGGATCGCTTTTGGTGCAGTAGCGCTTATCCTTACGGCTCTGGTGGTTCCTTATGCTTGTGCGGGAACCACGGGAGCCGTTCCTTTTTCCGGCGATAATCCATCTTCCGGCACCCGTACGGTGACCATCGCCGACATCACTGATTTTCACGGGCATATCGAACGTGGTGCGGACAACGCCACCGCCTTCACCGTGGCCGACAGCCATAATCCCGGCAATATGATTTCGGTATCGACCGGCGATTTGGTGGGAGGCTCCCCGTATGAGTCGGCGGTGGAGAAGGACCAACCCACGCTGGACATGGCCAAAGCGTGGGGATTGACGATTTCGACGGTAGGCAACCATGAGTTCGACCGCGGTGTGTCTGATTTCAACAATCGTATCGCTGATCCCAGCAACGGCATCGACTGGCTGTGCGCCAACACGTCTGCCGCCAATAAGTCGTCTGACGGGCTGCTGAGCCATGTACGTGACTCTACGATTCGAACGGTGAACGGCAAGCGGATCGGTTTCGTGGGTGCCCTTACTGATGCGCTCGGCTCGGTAGCCACTCCGCAGATTACGCGTGATGCCGATCTTGACGAGCGGGCGGTGGACGCGATCAATCGCGTGGCCCGTGAACTCAAGCGCTCCGGAAAGGTGGATGCGGTGGTGGCCTTGCTGCACGCCGATGCCTCAGCCGCCGCCGATATTGGGCGAGATGTTGATGTGGTATACACCGGCCACAGTCATGCGATCAAGCGTGGTACGACCGCTGGTGGCGCGCCTATTTACGAGGCGGGCAGCTTTGGGCGGAACATGGCCGTGCAGGATTTGATCATCACCGGTGCCGGGCGTCGCGCCACGGTGCGAGTGGCCGACGTTGACCTCGGCAATGGCACCAGCCATACGGCGGTTGACGGCGTGCTGGGCGTGGAAGGGCTTAATGCGCATCCGGCGCAAGCCGCTTGGATGTCTGCCGGTGCTGAGGCGAACGATGAGGTATCGCGCGCTCAGCATATTTACCAGGCGGCGGCAACATATTCGAATCAGGCCGGCAACGCGGTGATTGGCACCTTGGCCTCCGGCGTGAATTTCGACAAACAAGGTTCGGATAAGCACGGGAATACGGTCGGTGTGCTGGTGGCGGACGCGAACCGCGAGTCAATCATGAAGCATGTGTATGCCGGAAATCGTTTGCCGGTAATCGGATTTTCGAATAATGGCAGTCTGCGGACTCCACGGCTTGACATGAATGGCGATGGCAAAGTCACTGTGCGCGAGGTGGATAGTCTCATGGCCTTGCAGTTCAAGGCCGCGCATGAGACGCTCACCGGGCGCGATGTGAAGAGAGTGCTCGCCGAGCAATTCCACCGTGACGATGGGCGACTGGAGCGGCGCTGGCTCGGCATCTCCTCGAACGTGACGTATCGGTATGCCGAATGCGGCACGACCGGTGGGAGCGGCAATGCCGATGCCGCCGCTGATACTGATGCCGCCGCTGACGAGTGTGCTGCCGACGAACATGCGGCGGTTCGTATCGTGAACCTCACCGTTGACGGCCGACCGATTGCGGACGATGACTTGGTGATTATCGCGTCCAATTCATATCTGCTTCAGGGCGGCGACAGTTACCTCGCCTTCCGTGCCGGAACCAATTACGGCGAGCTGAATATGCCATACAGTCAGCCGTTGCATGAATATCTGGCCGCACATCAAGGGCTCAGGCAGTTGGTGCAGCACCGGTAGGAACTCAGGCGTAAGACACCAATTACTGGGTGGCTAAGGAACTATGGGTTGAAGCTATGAGTATAGGGCAGGAGAAAACGGCATAAATATGACGAAGCTCCCCTCGCTGAGGGGAGCTGTCGCCGTAGGCGACTGAGGGGAGTTTACGGTATAACCGTAAACTCCCCTCAGCCAGCTTTGCTGCCAGCTTCCCTTAGAGGGGAACCTGGCACGAGATCCTTACTTGATGGCGTTCAGCCACTGCTCCTTGGTGGCCTTCTCGGCTTCGAGCTTGGCCTTCTTCTTCGGGTCGGACTCGGCCGCGATCTTGGCGTCGAGCTCGGCGAGCTGGGCGTTGAGCTGCTCCTCGAAGCTGGACTTGCGGGCGTCGGCCTCCGGATCGGTCTGCTTCCAAGCGGCATCCTCGATGGCCTTGATCTGCTTGTCAACGGCGTCGAGACGGTTCTCGATGCGGCGCATATCGTCACGCGGCACGTAACCGATCTGATCCCACTCTTCCTGAATCTTGGCCAGCTCCTGGCGGGCCTTCTTGGCCTCGGCGTCGGTCTTCACCGGCACCAGAGCCTCGGCCTTGACCAGCAGAGCCTCCTTGGCAGCCAGATTTTCCTTCTCGGAGGAGTTGATCTGATCGCGATCGGCCTGACGAGCGTTGAAGAAGGTGTCGGCGGCTTCACGGAACTTGGCCCACAGCTCGTCGTCCTCGTTACGGCCAGCGCGGCCGGCCTTCTTCCAACGGTCCATCAGATCGTTGAACTTGCGGGAAGTTTCACCCCAAGCGGTGGAATCCTTGAGCTCGTTGGCCTCGGCGATAATCGCTTCCTTGGCTTCCTTGGCGGCTGTACGCTCGTTGTCGCGAGCCTGAGCCCACTTGCGGCGAGCCTGGTTGAAGGTGGTGCGGGCGGCGGAGAAGCGCTTCCACAGCGCCTCGGCCTCCGGCTTGTCGATGCGCACGGTGGTGCGCTGGTGGTTCTGCCACTCGTCGAACAGGTTGCGGAACTTGTCGGCGGTGGAGCGCCAGTTGGTGTTGTCGCCCAGGGAGGCCGCCAGAGCTTCGGCCTTCTCGACGATGGTGGTGCGCTCGGCGACGGCCTTGGCCTGAGCGGCCTTGCGCGCTTCGGCGATCTCGGCCTTCTTGGCCTCGCCGGCGGCCTTCAGTTCCACGTAACGGGCCTTGAGGGCCGCGAGGTCGCCGACCACCGCCGGTTCGGCGGTTTCTTCGCCCAGCAGCTTCACGGACTCGTCGATTTCACGGGTCTTGATGTTGGGGGAGGTCAGGCGCGCGGCCAGCAGAT
Organism: Bifidobacterium sp. WCA-178-WT-4B; assembly: GCF_009696495.1. Lineage (NCBI taxonomy): Bacteria > Bacillati > Actinomycetota > Actinomycetes > Bifidobacteriales > Bifidobacteriaceae > Bifidobacterium > Bifidobacterium sp. WCA-178-WT-4B. The sequence continues at coordinate 30,719 of NZ_VULV01000008.1, forward strand.
CGAGCTTGGCCTTGAGATCCAGGAAGCGACGGGCGTACAGTGCCAGCGCCTCCTCCTTGGAGGCGTCCGGGAACTGTCCGACCTCACGTTCGCCGTCGCCGTCCTTGACGAAGACGGCACCGTTGTCATCGACCCGGCCGAAAGCTTCGGCGGCTTTGACGTCGGCCTCGGAATAGGCGGCGGGGGCGGCCGCGGGGGCGGCGGCATGCTGCTTGACCGTGGGAGTCTTCTTGGCGAAGGCGGCGGGGGAGGGCGCGTGCGGTTTCGGCATGGAAGCGGGGGACGGAGTCGGCGCCGGCGTGGCCGCGCTGGCCTCGGGTGCGGGTGTCGTTGCCTGCTCTTCGGGCGCAGCGGTGTTTACGGGTTCGGTGACAGTTTCGTCGGCCATGGCCAGCTCCTTAAAGCGTAGAATGCATAAGCGGGAGCGTCTCCCATCCCGGGCGAACCAGGAAGTTTTGACGCAACCCTCACCTATTATATTGATTTCGTGGCTAAAGGTGCATCAATATCAGGATTCCCGGAGTGGCTCCCCTCCGAACGTGTTGTGGAGCAGCGTGTTATCGATACGCTTCGTAAGGTTTTTGAGCTCAACGGCTTCATCGGCATTGAGACGCGAGCGGTAGAAACCGGCGCTTCTTTGCTGAAAAAGGGCGAGACCAGCAAGGAGATTTACCTGCTGAGCCGTTTGCAGGAGGTCGGTCATGAATCCGACACTCCGATTGAAGAGCGTTTGGGCCTGCATTTCGATCTGACCGTGCCGCTGAGCCGGTATGTGGTCGAGCACTCGGGTGCGTTGGCGTTCCCGTTCAAGCGCTGGCAGATTCAGAAGGTGTGGCGTGGCGAGCGTCCGCAGGAAGGCCGCTTCCGCGAGTTCGTGCAGGCCGACATCGACGTGATCGGCGCCGGCGACCTGCCCGACCACTATGAAGTGGAACTGCCACTGGTCATGGTCTCCGCGCTGGAAGAGCTGCGCGCGTATGGCCTCCCCAAGGCCACCGTGCACGCCAATAACCGCAAGCTGTCTGAAGGCTTCTACCGCGGCCTTGGTCTGACGGATGTCGAGGGCGTGCTGCGCGAGATCGACAAGCTCGACAAAATCGGTGCCGGTGAGGTGGCCCGATTGCTCACCGAGACCTGCGGCGCCACCGAAGCACAGGCACGCGCCTGCCTCGAATTGGCCGAGCTCAACGCCTCCGACGGTGCCGAGCTTGCCGCCAAGTTCGATGCGCTGTGCGAGGCTCACGGCATCGTCAAGGATTCCGAGGCCTACACGCTGGCTCGTCAGGGACTCGATACCCTGGCCATGATCGTCGACGAAGCCGCCGTCATCCGCCCCGGTTCCGTCATCGCCGACCTGAAGATCGCCCGCGGTCTCGACTACTACACCGGTTCCGTCTACGAGACCTTCCTCGACGGTGCCGCATCACTCGGCTCCATCTGCTCCGGTGGCCGTTACGACAATCTCGCCTCCCAGGGCAACCGCAAGTACCCGGGCGTGGGCCTGTCCATCGGCCTGAGCCGACTGGTCAGCTACATGCTGCACACCGCCGGCGCTCACGCCAACCGTGTCAGCCCGGCCGCCGTGCTGGTCGCTGTGTGGAATGAAGAGGACCGCCCGGCCGCCAATCGTATTGCGAACCAACTGCGTGCGCGCGGCATCGCTACTGACGTGGCGCCCACCGCGGCCAAGCTCGGCAAGCAGATCAAGTACGCAGACAAACTCGGCATTCCGTACGTGTGGTTCCCGTCCACCGCTGCCGAAGGTGCGGAAGGCGCAGAGCCCGCTGGCGACGAGGTCAAGAACATCGTCACGGGCGAGCAGGTTGCCGCCGATTGCACGTCGTGGGAGCCGGATACTGTGGTTGCCCAGCAAACCGTCGAAATCTGACGTATTCGCGCGAAAAATCGAGGAGAAACAAGATAATGAGCCAGACGGCTTACAGAACACATCATGCCACCGAAGTGACCGAGGCCCTGGTCGGCCAGAAGGTCACCCTCGCCGGTTGGGTTGACCGTCGCCGCGATCACGGTGGCGTGGCCTTCATCGACCTTCGTGATTCGACCGGCCTCGTGCAGGTCGTCATTTACGACGAGGATATGGCCCGCCCGCTGCGCAGCGAGTTCGTGATTCAGATTACCGGCGAGGTGCGCCTGCGCCCGGACGGCAACGAGAACACCCACCTGGCCACCGGCAAGATCGAAGTCGTGGCCGAGACCATTGAGATCCTCGCCAAGGCCGACGCCCTGCCGTTCCAGGTCTCCACCGCCCTCGAGAATGAGTCCGAGAACAAGCTGCCTGGCGAGGACGTGCGTCTGAAGTACCGTTACCTCGACCTACGCCGCCCGTCCATGCAGCACAATCTGAAGCTGCGTTCCGACATGGCTAAGGCCGCCCGCCACGCGCTGGAAGACATGGACTTCACCGAGGTCGAGACCCCGACCTTCATTAAGTCCACCCCGGAAGGCGCCCGCGACTTCGTGGTGCCGGCCCGTCTGGTGCCCGGTTCCTGGTACGCCCTGCCGCAGTCCCCGCAGCTCCTCAAGCAGCTGCTCATGGTCTCCGGTGTCGAGCGTTACTACCAGCTCGCCCGCTGCTACCGTGATGAGGACTTCCGCGCCGACCGTCAGCCCGAGTTCACTCAGCTCGATATGGAGATGGCCTACGTGGACCAGGAAGATGTGATGGCCATGACTGAGAAGGTCATCGCCGCCATCTGGAAGTCCGCCGGCTATGAGGTCCAGCTGCCGCTACCGCGCATCACCTGGAAGGATGCGATGGACAAGTACGGCTCCGACAAGCCAGACCTGCGCTTCGGCAACCCGTTGGTGGAGCTGACCGAGTACTTCAAGAACACGCCGTTCCGCGTGTTCCAGGCCCCGTACGTGGGTGCCGTGGTCTTCAAGGGCGGTGCCGCCACGCCGCGTCGTCAGTTCGACGCTTGGCAGGATTGGGCTCGTCAGCGTGGAGCCAAGGGCCTTGCCTACGTGGTCTTCGGCGAAAACGGCGAGCTCAAGGGCCCCGTCGCCAAGAACCTGTCCGATGAGGAGCGCAACGGCCTGCGCGAGGCCGTTGGTGCCGAGGAAGGCGACGCCGTGTTCTTCGCCGCCGGTTCTCGCGAGTCTGCCCAGCTGTTGCTGGGTGCCGTGCGTGTGGAGCTCGCCTCCCGTGAAGGCCTGCTGGATCCGAAGAAGTTCGCTTTCACTTGGGTCGTGGACTTCCCGCTGTTCAAGCCCACCGACGATCCGGATGATGACGATGTGGCCGTCGGACACTCCAAGTGGACCTCCATGCACCACCCGTTCACCATGCCCTCCAAGGATTGGATCGACAAGTTCGACAAGGACCCCGAGCACGCCATGTCCGATTCCTACGACATCGTCTGCAACGGTGAGGAGATGGGCGGCGGTTCCGTACGTATCCACCGCGACGACATCCAAGCCCGTGTGCTCGATGTGCTGGGCATCACCAAGGAAGAGGCCGACGAGAAGTTCGGCTTCCTGCTTGAGGCATTCAAGTATGGCGCTCCGCCTCACGCGGGTCTGGCCCTTGGTTGGGACCGCACCGTGTCCATCCTGGCCGGTGCCGACTCCATCCGCGACGTCATCGCCTTCCCGAAGGCCGGCGGCGGCCGCGACCCGCTGACCGGTGCTCCGGCCCCGATCTCCGACGAGCAGCGCGCCGAGACCGGCGTCGACTACGACCCGGACGCCGACGAAAACTAATCTACGGAGCGTATGCCGCCTTTCCTCAGCACTCGACGCACCTTAGTGCGCCTTCGGCTTCGAACGGCGGTATACGCACGCGTAGATTAATTTTCGAGGAGTAATGCTCCGGTGCTATTAGCCGCAAATGGCCCTTGGAATTATTCCAAGGGCCATTTGCTTTTTGCGGGTGGGGCCCAATGTGCCAAATACCTGCTAAGGTGTGCCAGATACTCCGCCCGATGGCACCTCCGCCATGCGGCAAACCTCGCACCATGCGGTGTCCTCCTTGGCGTTTGCCGATTATCCTTCCATGGGGCGGTAACTTCCTCATGGGGCGGTAAACAACCCATGGGGCGGTGAAAACCCCATGGGGCGGTAGGTCAAAATGGCTTAATTCCGCGGTTTTACAATTTCTTCAAACCGCCCCATGAGCAAATTGCCGCCCCATGAGGGAATTGCCGCCCCATGAGGAGCGATCGCAACTCCGTATTTGATTAATGCTGTGATGCTTTGTTGTGTTTTGCTTGTTTCCGCCTCCTGTATTCCCCTTTGCGCGCATTGATGGTAAGGCTGCCGTCTATTAATACCCGGCATGAAGGTTGAGGACGGCCAGGAAGCGGTATTTGCATCGCGGTGGCAACCTCTTGTGCGAAGGCACGTTGTTTGGCGGTGTTCCACAGGTCATCGGCGAACACCTCGATGACGGTCCAGCCCAATTGCCGCAGACGTCGACGTTTTTGCTGGTCCCGCACATATTGTTTGCGGAAGCGACGGTGATGATCGCCATCATATTCAATAGCGACTTTGTATTGTGGATAAGCCATGTCAACGGTATAGGTGTATCCGTTCTCTGAATCGGTAATGCCGTATTGTGTTTGCGGTATGGGCAGGCCGAAAAGCATAAGCGCCAAGCGTGTACGAGTTTCCTGAACGGAATCCGATGGTTTTACGAGCTTCAGCGCCGCCTCACAACGCGCACGGCCAATAACGCGGTGAAAGGCTGTTAGTCGTTGAGTGAATTGTTCAATGGCATATCCATAACGTCTGATGAGCGCTTCAGCCAGCACCACTAATTCAGTGAGGTTGAGATATTGGGCAAACTGTATCCACGCATCCATGGGATGCATGCAGATTACGCCGTTTGAGAAAGCGATACTGTTGAACTTTGCATTCCATATGCGATAGTCGACATTGTCCAATGAAGAGCGGGTCCCTTTGCTCCTCACCGTCACATAAAAGTCCTTCTGTGGCAACGTGCTGTGCCTCGGCAACTCCACGCCGCATAATTCCAATGCGGTATACAGTGAGAAACACAACGTGCGTTTCGTGCGCACTTTGCCCAGCAGATTCCAACAGGCCGTGTTCTTGGCCGTGGCTTTGGCGTCAAGATCTTTGCGCAGATAGTTGTTGATTTCGCCATTGTGCGGCGCTTCGCTGTATCCGTTCATGCGCCGAGCGTAGCGCATTCCACGGTGGCACAGGGGCAAAACTGGAAAATGGGGATAACTTAAGCGGCGCGAACCGGTTATCCACCGGCATATCGTGCGCTGCGTCCGGTTATCCACCGCGCTTCGGGAGTGTCATCCACCGTATAACACCTTCATCGCGTGCTAACAGCTAGCCACGCTCAAAATGCCTGGCGCATTTATACGAATACGACATGGGAAACGGCGAGACCAGCTCCACGCAATACAAAGTGACCGCCAGCCATGCGCCCGACTGCGGCATGAATGGCAACAACACCAACGACACCAAGGCCAAACATGGAATCAGCAGATAGGACAACACATGCCAGCTCTGCCATCGCAGCAACGTCTCGGCCACCACGCAGCAGGCAATCAGCGCACAGCAGACGCCGCGCGATGCGCGACTCAGCGCGAATGTATGCCGATGCCCAATGCCGTTTTCCCCAGTGAGACGCATGCCACCATCGTCCCACTGCTGGCCCCAACTCATCCTGGGGCAAAAGTCGGTCGGCCTCCCGCGATGTTTCCGGAAACGGGAGACATGCCGAAGTCGCTTATGCCGCCATCACGATGTCTGATGCGGAAATGAGACATCGACTGAGCAACTGTGTGGACATACTGTGTACACATTGGAAACGTCGGTGTGCTATCCTCCCACTCATGTCTGAAACGAACAATGAAACAGCAGTGCGTTCGCGCACGACAAGCACAACATCACCAAGCAAGGCCAAATTGACCCCGCTGGTTCCCGACAAAGAGGACCTGAACCGTCCGCTAGTCGAACTAACCCACGTCGAAAAGCACTTCGGTGCTTTGCACGTCCTCAAGGACATCAACCTGACTGTCACCAAGGGTGAGGTGCTGGTGGTCGTGGGCCCGTCCGGCTCAGGCAAGTCCACGATGTGCCGCACCATTAATCGCCTCGAGACCATCGATTCCGGCGACATCCGCATCGACGGCAAGCCCCTGCCACAGGAAGGCAAGGAGCTCGCGAACCTCAGGGCCGAAGTTGGCATGGTGTTCCAGTCGTTCAACCTGTTTGCCAACAAAACCATTCTTGAAAACGTGACGCTGGCCCTCATCAAGGTGCGTCACATGGACAAGAAGGAAGCCGAGCAACTGGCCATGGACCTGCTCGCCCGCGTGGGCGTCGACTCCCAGGCCAGCAAGATGCCCTCCCAACTCTCCGGCGGCCAGCAGCAGCGTGTGGCCATCGCCCGCGCGCTCGCCATGCGCCCCAAGGTCATGCTGTTCGACGAGCCCACCTCCGCACTCGACCCGGAAATGGTCAACGAAGTGCTCGACGTGATGGTCGAACTCGCGCATGAAGGCATGACGATGATCTGCGTGACCCACGAGATGGGCTTCGCGCGCAAGGCCGCCGACCGCATCGTCTTCATGGCGGACGGCCAGATTCTCGAAGAGAACACGCCCGACGAGTTCTTCGAGCATCCGCAGACCGACCGTGCCAAGGACTTCCTCTCGAAGATCCTCACCCACTGAAAGACGGGTACGCAATCCAATGACATTCACCAATACGTTCAAACGGAAGGCTTGCCGCGTGATCGCCGCGCTCGCCGCCGTGGCCTGCACAATGTCGCTGGCCGCCTGCGGCGCGGACGAAACCGGCAAGATCCGCATCGGCATCAAATTCGACCAGCCCGGCCTGGGCTTCAAGAAGTCCGGCACCTACGTGGGCTTCGACGTGGACGTGGCCAAGTACATCGCCAAGAAACTCGGCTATTCCGAAGACCAGATCATCTGGAAGGAAGCCCCCTCCAAGCAGCGTGAGGCCATGATTCAGAACGGCGACGTGGACATGATCCTCGCCACCTACTCCATCACCGACGAGCGCAAGAAGGCAGTCTCCTTCGCCGGCCCGTACTTCGTGGCCGGACAGGATCTGCTCGTGCGCAAGGACGACAACTCCATCAACGGCCCCGAAGACCTGAACGGTAAGCGCCTATGCTCCGTCACCGGTTCGACCTCCGCCGCCACCGTCAAGGAGAAGTTCGCCTCCGAAGTCCAGCTTATGGAACAGCCCGGTTACGCCGAATGCGCCACCGCCCTGTTCTCCGGCATCGTGGACGCGGTAACCACCGACGACATCATCCTGGCCGGCCTGGCCTCTGCCTCGCGCGGCAAGCTCAAGGTGGTCGGCAAACCGTTCACGCAGGAACATTACGGCGTGGGCATCAAGAAGGGCGACACGCAGCTGGCCACCAAAATCAACAACGCCATCGTGGACATGATTCAGGACGGCTCGTGGGAGAACGCCATCAGCGATAACACCAAGGGCGTCGACTACACGCCCGACGTACGCTACAACCCGCCAACCCCGAACGAAGGAGAGGACCGATGAACGGATTCATGGAACTTCTCGGCCACTATGACGTGTTCGGCGCCTTTCTGGTCAACCTCGAGCTGACCTTGTGGTCGGCCTTGTTCTCCACGGTCATCGGCGTGGTTCTCGTGGTCATGCGCATCTCGCCGATCTCCTCGTTGCGCGCCGTCGCCGGTGCGTATGTGGAACTGTTCAAGAACCTGCCGCTGACCATCATCATGGTGTTCATGGTGCTGGGTGCCTACGCGCAGCTGAAGCTCAGCTTCTCCGACACCTTCGCCACGAACTTCTTCTGGCTCGCGGTCACCGGCCTGAGCCTGTACACGGCGGCGTTCGTGTGCGAATCTCTGCGTTCGGGCATCAACACCGTGCCGATTGGCCAGGCCGAGGCCGCACGAGCGCTGGGCTTGGGCTTCATGCAGTCCGCCACCGAGATCATTCTGCCGCAGGCCTTCCGAGGCTCCGTGGCACCGCTCGGCAACACGCTGATCGCCCTGCTCAAGAACTCCACCGTGGCCGCCGCCGCATCCGTGGCCACCGAAACATCCTCGCTGATGAGCGAGATGATCGAATTCCGTCCCGACGTGATCATCCAAATCTTCCTGATCTTCGCGCTCGGCTACGTGATCCTGATCATCCCCATCGGCATGCTCACCACGTACCTGTCCAACAAACTCGCCGTAAGGAGGTGACGGATATGGCCGATACTTCGAATTCCGTGCTGTTCGACGCGCCAGGTCCCAAGGGCCGGCGCACCATTCGCATCGTCAACTGGATCGCGGGCATTCTGTTCGCGGTGGTGCTCGTGTTTATCCTCATGCGCCTGCACAACCCGCCGGACGGCGAGAACCAGCTCAGCTGGGAGCTGTGGAAGCCCGCCGTCGAACGAGAGGCGTGGACCGACTTCTACCTGCCCGGACTGTGGATGACCATCAAGGCCACCGTCCTGGCCGTGGTGGGTGCTGTGGTGTTCGGCCTGGTGTTCGGCGTGGGCCGACTGCTGCCGAACCCGCTGGTACGTGGCGTTTCCGCCGTGATCGTCGAGTTCTGCCGTGCGGTGCCGGTGCTGCTGCTCATGATCTTCTTCTGGCGATGGTTCGCGTTCGCGGGCCTGCCCAGCCCGTCCTATTGGGCCGTGGTGCTGGCCTTGGTGCTGTACAACGGTTCGGTGGTCGCCGAACTGGTGCGCTCCGGCGTCGGCAATCTGCCGGGCGGCCAGCGCGAGGCCTCGCTCGCTTTGGGCCTGACCGAAACACAGTCGCTCATGGAGATCGAGGTGCCGCAGGCCGTCTACGCCATGCTGCCGGCCGCCGTCACCCAGCTGGTCGTGGTGTTGAAGGACACCGCTCTGGGCTCGATCATCATGTACACCGATCTGCTGCAGGAATCGCGCCGACTCGGCTCGATGTACTTCAACATCCTGCAGACGCTGGTCATGGCTGCGGTGATCTACTTCGTCGCCTGCTGGCTGCTGTCGAGGCTCGCCGAATGGCTGCCCTCGCGCATGCAGCAGCGTACGGCCGCACCCGCCGAGCCCGAGCCGCTGGCGCCGATCGCCGCCGGCGACCCGTCCAATGTCAACCAGATCGCTGTGGCCAAGGAAGTCGAAGAGCTGCCGTTTGGTGGTGCGCCGCGCAAATACCATGTGCATCACCGCGGCACCAACGCCTCGATTCGCAACTGGCAGCGCACCCGCTACGAACAGGGATATGACGCCACCCAGCCCGAGTCACAGGTTGACCCGGAAACCGGCGAATTCCAGGAGTCTCAAAAGCCTGAGGACAAGCCAGAGGCCTGACGGTCAGCTCAATCGCCGCTAAGCCGGCACGAAGAATTTACTGAGTGTTTGACTGGGCTCCGGCTACGTAGCTTTCACGGAGGATAGGTTGGAACATATGAAGATGTTCCGGCACCTATCCTCCGTTTTTGCTATTGCGACCATTGCGCCGCTGGCGTTGGCGGCCACGCTAGCCGCGACGCCCGCAATCGCACAGGCCGACCAGCTGCCCAACCCGGATTGGGTGGCATTGCTCTCCGACTACGAAAAGAACTATTGGCAGGCCCCCACCGATGCCGAACACGGTGGCAAGGTGCTCCACGCCGATACCATGAAACTCGACGAAGATTTGGCCGTGGCCATTAACCACAAAGCCGCCGAAAATCTCGATAAGGATGGCCTGAACGCCCAACGCAAGCGTGCACTCGTCGACTCCGATCTGCAAGCCGAGGAAACCATGCCGGACGCGCTCGGTCCGGTGCTTGGCAAATATATGAGCGAAGGGCTCAAATCCGGGAAACTCAACGCCGTCGCCGATATCTTCTCCTTTAACGTGGCCTCCACCTACGCCTCAAAACGTGCGGCCATGCATCCGCGCCCTTATCTGAACCGTGCGGAAAGCAGCTACGGCGGCACTAACGATCTCGCCGGACTGCCCGCCACGCTCGATATCAAACAATCGCCCTCATGGCTCGAACACATGCCCGGCTACTCGAACTTGCAGAAAAACAGTTCCTACCCCTCCGGCCACACTACCGGCGCCTATTCGTGGGGTATCGCGCTGGCCGGAATGATTCCCGAACTTGCGCCGCAAATCATGGCCCGCACTTCGGAGGCCGGCAACAACCGCATCGTGCTCGGCGTGCATTATCCGCTTGACATCATGGGTGGGCGCATTGGCGCATCCGCCCAGAACGGGCAGTACTGGCATAACGAATTCGCTTCGTCCATCGTGCCCGCGTCCCGGCAGCTGCGCGACTATCTGGTGTCCCGCTGCGCCGCGGACGGCCACGGCACTACGCTCGCCGCCTGCATCGCCAACACCAAGGCCTCCGGTTCGGGCGGCTACACCAACGATTTTCTGGACCCAGTGGCCACCGAGCCGGTCGTGGACCAAGCCTCGGCCGTGCGCGTCTACACCGCACGCCTGACCTACACCTTCCCGCAAGACACCGCCCAGTCCGGCGCTGATCTCGTGGCCCCGCGCGGGGCGGCGGACGTGCTGCGACTGGCCTATCCCGAACTGCACGCCGATCAGCGCAACGCGATTTTGAAAGCCACTGCCTTGGATTCCGGATACCCCCTATGGCAATCGAGCGACGGCTGGCAGCGTATCAACTGGGCCAAAGCCCTGTGCGCCCGCGTCACCTTGGATAAGCACGGCGATGTGGCCAAGGTCGAGACCGCCGACCAGGTGGCGCTTACCGGCCCGAGTGTGGTCAATGCCCAGTACGCCGACGCGGGTAATCATCCGGCGTCTGATAGCTCGGCGGGTGAAAACAGCGCCATTGCGGCCGGGCCGGATCTCGCCACCCTCCATGCCGCGCAACGACCGGCGTTGATCAGCGTAGCCATCGGTACCGCTGTAATCGCGATTGTCGGCGGAATACGGACGGTTCGACGCAAATCCAAGAACCAGCTTCAGCGGTAATTCAGCCAAAGTTCAGTTTGGAGATTTACCGAGTTTGCCTTCATACGGTGTCGGCTTCATCTCCCTCCCATACCCTCGGGGGGTGTCATCCGCCGAAAAGCATCATGCGGCGGTGGCACAACCCGAGGAAGGAACGGGAGTAATGTTCCACACCAACAATTTCACCGCGATGTCACGGCGCGCCATCGCGCTGCTCACCGCTGCGGTGACACTGAGCAGCATCGCCCTGATCGGCGTGCCCGCTGCGACTGCGGACGAGCAGCAGGCCACTGCCGAACAGAACACGGCTGCCAAATCATCCGTAATCATCAACGAGGTCTATGCCGGCAATACGAAAAACGCCGGAGACCCGGATAGCAAGCGTTGCGATTGGGTCGAGCTCAAGAACTGCACCTACTTCGACATTGCCGACGGTGCCAGGTAATTGGTGCAAAGCCAACAATTACGGTCTGAACGACTGCATGCCTATAGATTTGCAGTAACAAGTGAAATGTGAATGTCGCTACGTTGCTAGGTCTCCTGAGTTACAAGACGTACAATCGGGAGCATGGCCAAGGACGACGACAGAACCAACAAGCCTGAAGAGGCCGGCAAGTGGGGTACAGCCGGAAAATCCTCAGGAAAAAACAACAAGAACGGCAAGGGAAAGGAATCCAAAACCGATCGACGGATCGACAAGGTATTACAGCTCGCGGTGGATCGCATAGACACCATCGACTCCAGTGCCAGCGTGCCTGAACGACTGGCGCGTGCGGCGAAATCCAGTGAACTGCTCAGCGCCGTATGGTCGTTGCCGCCCGCTCAACGTCTTATGTTCCACCACGGCATGCAGGTCACTGATGTCGAAGGCGATTCCACTCCCGGATTCGACGGCAATAAAGAGGACGCCGAGAAGTTCATTTCGATCAGCGCCTCCGAAATCGCCCGATACCAGCGGCTCATGTACGCGAATGGCGTCAAAGGCTCGACACGGCGGCTGCTCATCGTGCTGCAAGGCATGGATGCCTCCGGCAAGGGCGGCATCGTGCGTCACGTGTTCAGCCAAGGTGACCCGATGGGCATCCATTACCATGGCTTCGGCAAGCCTGCTGCCGAGGAGCTCGACCACGACTTCCTCTGGCGCGTAAAGCTTGAATTGCCCAAGCCGGGGTGGATTGCCGTATTCGACCGCTCCCATTATGAAGATGTGGTCATGCCGCACGTCTATGGCACCTATCCCGAAGACGTATGGCGTGCCCGCTACGACCAGATCAACGATTTCGAACGTGAACTGGCCGCCAGCGGATGCGCCATCCTCAAGATCTTCCTCGTGGTAAGCCAGGAAGAACAGAAAAAACACTTCCTCGGGAGACTGGACGATCCCACCAAGTTCTGGAAATTCGACATCTCCGATCTCGAGGCCCGCGACCGCTGGGATGAGTATATGGCCGCATGGCAGGAGGTGTTCGAGAAAACCAGCACGGCCGCCGCACCTTGGTACCTCGTACCGGCCGATAACCGCTGGTATTCGCGAGCAGTGGTCTCCGAACTGCTGCGCACCACCTTGAAGAACATGAACATGACCTGGCCGCCCCTCGAACCCGAGGTGGACCCCGACGAGGTGCGCCGCCGGTTGGCGTGAGCGATCCTCCCACTGACGGAGCCAAGCGCATGGCACGGCTCTTCGCATGGCTCCGCCCGCTGGCGGGAGGCGCCGCATAGCGACGGAGGGTGGCTCGTGCCGCCGGAATAGGCCACTAGGTAGACTGAGCATTATGACTGACGAGAAGGAATACGGATCCCTGGGGCGGATGGCCCCCGAATGGGACGGTAACGAGCGCGAACGGAATCTTACGGCCGATGACATCTACGAACGATTCTTCGGCTGGGTGGAAGACGTCAAAGGCATCGAACCATGGCCGCATCAGGAAGAGGCCATTATGGACCTCTTGGCCGGCGACCATGTGATTTTGAACACCCCGACCGGTTCGGGCAAATCGCTGGTGGCGCTTGGCATGCACTTCGCCGCCCTGTGCACTGGCCGCCGCTCCTATTACACCGCTCCGATCAAGGCGCTGGTGTCGGAGAAATTCTTCGACTTGGTCGAAGTGTTCGGCCGCGACAACGTCGGCATGATCACCGGCGACAGCCACATCAACGCGGACGCGCCGATCATCTGCTGCACCGCCGAAATCCTCGCCAATCAGGCTTTGCGCGAAGGCACCCATGCCGACGTGGGCCTCGTGGCGATGGACGAATTCCATTATTACGGTGATCCGGAGCGCGGTTGGGCGTGGCAGGTGCCACTGCTCACGCTGCCGCAGACCCAGTTCCTGCTGATGAGCGCCACGCTCGGCAATGTGGACGCCATTGCCGACAATCTCTCGGATCTGAACGACACCTCGGACGTGGATGTAATCGCCGACGCGCCGCGACCGGTGCCGTTAAGCTACGAATACACGCTCGATCCGATGGAAAAAACCGTGGAACTCGCCTTCCGCAACGGCGAAACCCCGATTTATGTGGTCCATTTCTCACAGGACGCCGCGCTGGAGACCGCGCAGGCGCTCGCCTCCACTGGCGTGTCCAGCAAGGAACAGCGCCAAGCCATCGCAGAAGCCATCAAAGGCGTCAAATTCACCACAGCCTTCGGCAAGATTCTGCAGCGACTGCTGCGCACCGGTGTCGGCATCCATCATGCCGGAATGCTGCCTCGCTACCGCCGCCTGGTCGAACAGCTCGCCCAGCAGGGTCTGCTGCCCGTGATCTGCGGCACCGATACATTGGGCGTCGGCATCAATGTGCCGATTCACTCCGTGGTGCTCACGGCCCTGACCAAGTTCGACGGCACCAAGATGCGCCGCCTGCGCGCCCGTGAATTCCACCAGATCGCCGGACGAGCCGGTCGTATGGGATTCGATACCGAGGGACTGGTGATCGCCGAGGCTCCCGAATACGAAATCGAAAACCAGAAGGCCATCGCCAAGGCCGGGGGAGACCCGAAGAAGCTCAAGAAGGTCAAGCGCAAGAAGGCTCCGGAAGGTTTTGTGACCTGGAACCAGAGCACGTTTGACAAGCTCATCGACGCCGAACCGGAGACCCTGGTCCCGCACCTGAAAATCACGCATTCGATGGTGCTCAACGAAGTGGCGCAGGGCGGCGACGCCCGTGCCCGTATCGACGATCTCATCGACGATTCCGCGCAGACCCCCGACCAAAAGGAGCATCTGCACCAGCGGGCCGACGAGATCTTCCAAACCCTGTTCGATACCGAAGTCATCGAAACCGAGGACCGCAAGGACGGCGGCAAGGACTACTACATGACCCTTGATATGCCGGACGACTTCGCCCTCGACCAGCCGCTCTCCCCGTTCCTGCTGGCCGCGCTCGAACTGCTGGACCCCGAGTCCGACACCTATGCGCTGGACGTGATCTCCATGGCCGAGGCCACGCTCGAAGACCCCAAGCAGGTGCTGCGTGCCCAGGAGCGTCAGGCCCGAGACAAGGCGATGGCCGATATGAAGGCCGACGGACTCGACTATGACGAGCGTATGGATAAGCTGCAGGAGATTACGTATCCGAAGCCACTGGAAGACATGCTCGAAGCCGCGTTCGACCAGTACCGCCACGATGTGCCGTGGGCCAACGACTACTGGCTGTCGCCGAAATCCGTGGTGCGCGACATGGTGGAAACCGCCTCCGACTTCACCGGATACATCACCCGATACAACATCGCCCGCTCCGAAGGTACCCTGTTGCGCTACCTCTCGGACGCCTACCGCACGCTGGCGCGTACCGTGCCGCCCGAAAAACGTGACGAGCAACTCGAAGACATCATCTCCTGGCTGCGCGTGCTCGTGCGCTCCATCGACTCCTCGCTGGTGGATGAATGGGAGAACGCCGGCGATTCCGCCGACCAGTCCGAGGCGGCGGCCTCCTTGGCGGCGCCGGGCAAGAAGAACGCGGTGGTCGAGGACCGACGAGGCCTTATCGTGCTGATCAGAAACGCCATGTTCCGCCGTGTGCAGCTTATGGACCTCGACCAGCCGGACAAGCTCGGCGCGCTCGACAAAGACTGGGGCTACGGCGTGCACGAATGGGAAGATGTGCTCGACGACTACTACGACGAGCACGAGTACGTGGGCATCGGCGCCGAAGCGCGCTCGCCCGAACTGTTCATGTTGGATGACAAGCATGAGAACGACGAGCATACATGGAAGGTGCGTCAGATTATCGATGATTCCGATGGCGATCACGACTGGGCCATCGAAGGCATCGTGGACCTCGACGCCACCCAAGACACCGGCGAAGTAGTCTTCCATGACTACAAGGTGAGTAACTGATTCCTTTCTTGGCTCCCCTCTCTGAGGGAAGCCAAGGTGTAGCTCGAACGTCTGTTCGAACACTGGGGTACTATAGGACGTTATGAGTGAGAACGATTTGTTTGGGGCGGCTGATGCGCCGGAGTCGATGACACGGCCGTTGGCGGTGCGCATGCGTCCACGCACTTTGGACGAGGTGATTGGCCAAACGCAGGTGTTGGGCCAGGGCTCGCCGCTGCGCCGCCTCGCCAATCCGGCCAGCAAAGGCAGTCTCACCGCGCCGAGCTCCGTAATCCTGTTCGGCCCTCCAGGCGTCGGCAAAACCACGCTCGCCACCATCGTGGCCGGCCAATCCGGCCGCGTGTTTGAGGAACTCTCCGCCGTGACATCCGGCGTCAAAGACGTGCGCGACGTACTCACCCGCGCTCACGAACGGCTCGTGTCACGCGGCCAGGAAACCGTACTGTTCATCGACGAGGTGCATCGCTTCTCCAAATCCCAGCAGGATGCGCTGCTTCCCGCCGTCGAAAACCGCGACGTGACCTTTATCGGCGCCACCACCGAGAACCCGAGCTTTTCCATCATCAAACCGTTGCTCTCCCGTTCGGTGGTCGTCAAGCTTGAGTCATTGGAGCCTGATCAGCTCACCGAACTGGTGCAGCGCACGCTGACTGATGACCGCGGTCTCAAGGGCGAGGTCAAAGCCACGGACGAAGCCATCGCCGATATCGTGCGCATGGCCGGTGGCGACGCACGCAAGAGTCTCACGATTCTGGAGGCCGCGGCTGGCGCGGTCACCGGCGACGAAGCCCGCAAAAAGGGCGCACGCCGACCCATCATCACCCCCGAAATCGTGGCTACGGTAATGGACACCGCCACCGTGCGCTACGACAAAGACGGCGATGACCATTACGACGTGATTTCCGCATTCATCAAATCCATGCGGGGCTCCGATCCGGATGCCGCCATCCATTATCTGGCGCGCATGCTGAAAGCGGGTGAAGATCCGCGCTTCATCGCCCGTCGCATCATGATTGCCGCCAGCGAGGAAGTCGGCATGGCCGCCCCGCAGATTTTGCAGGTCACCGTGGCCGCGGCGCAGGCCGTGGCGCTGGTCGGCATGCCTGAGGCACGTATTATTTTGGCCGAAGCCACGATTGCCGTGGCCACCGCGCCCAAATCAAACGCCAGCTATAACGCCATCAACCAGGCGCTCGCGGACGTGGATGCCGGCAAGATCGGCGCTGTTCCGCTGTATTTGAGGAACGCCCCCACCAAGCTTATGAAAGAGTGGGGCAACCACGAGGGCTACAAGTATGCGCACGATTGGCCCGGTGCCGTGGCGCCGCAGGAATATATGCCCGAAGAGCTGCGTGGCACCGAGTACTACCATCCCAACGATCGTGGCTACGAACACGAAGTCAGCCAGCGTCTCGCCCGAATCCGCACGATACTGCACGGTGACGAATCCGGGCGGGAGGCGTCGCGGGCCGCGGACTGACGGTCTTAGGCGCGCCGGCGTGAGGCGCGAATGCGGAACGCGGTGGCCAGACAGCACCAGCCAATCAGGCAGATAACCGTCATCGTGGCAAACGTCCATGTGCCGCCGACGGCAGTGGCATGAGCAAACTCAGCGGTGCCTTCTTCTCCTGCGCCGGCCTGAGCCACGGAAAGAATCGTGGAGAACAGTGCGGTACCGGCAGCGCCGCCAAACTGAAGACACGTGTTGAAAATGGCGTTGCCGTCCGGCTTGAACCCGGGAGAGACCTCCGACAGGCCACTGGTCATCACATTCGCATTGCCGATGGAATAGAACAGACCGAAAATGAAATAGAATCCGGCGAGCAGCACGGGCGTAAGCTGCATCGAGAACACCAGCATAAGCACTGGGCCCAAAATAGCGATGCCGATCGGAATCAGAATCGGCTTGACCGCGCCGAACTTATCGTAGAACCAGCCGCCAAGCGGGGCACAGACAGCGCCGACCAGTGCGCCGGGCAGCACCAGAGAGCCGGCCACAAATGCCGTGGTGCCGAGCGAAAGCTGTGCCACATTGGTGATGACATAGCCGTAGCCGATGGCGACCAATGGCAGCAGCAGATATGCGCAGGCGTGTAACAGTACGGCGGGATCCTTGAGAATGCCAAGGCGCAGCAGCGGGGAGAAGGCACGCTTGGAACTCATGGCGAACACGATCAACAAGGCGAGGCCCACAATCAGACTGACAATGGCGATAATGCCGGAGCGTGTGGCTGACTTGCCGGACACCGCCGCACTGATGGCCATGCCACCTTGGTTCAGCGCCAGCACCAGACCGACCAGCGCGACAACAATGGACCAAAGCTGAATCGGGTCAAGATAGGCAGCCTCGGTCGGTGTCTTCTGCTCAATGCACTTCATGCCGATGAATGCTGCGATTAGCACCAGCGGAATGGCGATGACGAAGATCGCGCGCCACGGCAGCACTGTGGTCACCGCGCCGCCGACGGTCGGGCCGATGGCCGGAGCCACGGTAATGACCAGCGATCCTACGCCCATCAATCGGCCGATCTTCGAACGAGGAGACTGCTCCAGAATGATGTTGATCATCAACGGCGTGGCCACGCCTGAGCCAATGCCCTGAATAATGCGGGCGACAATCAGCAGCGGGAAGGCTTGGGCGACGATCATGATCAGCGAGCCAACGATGGCCAGAATCACAGCCGCAAGAAAAATGGTTTTCAGTGCGAATCGGCGCTTCAAAAACGAGCTGATGGGCATGGTGGCGGCCACCGCCAACAGATAAATCGTGGTAATCCATTGCACAGTGGCCGTGTCGACATGGAATTCGCGCATCAGGGCGGGGAAAAGCACGGTCATCACGGTTTCGGTCAGAATGCCAATGAAGGCAAGTGAGCCGACAGCCACAATCGCGCCGATAAGACGTGTGGGAATCTTCTCGTTATCAATATGCTGCTCAGGCATACATGCTCCTAAACGTTCGGTTGCAATGTATGGAATGTAAGGTTTACCAACCGGCGTAGGTACCTGTGCGTGCGGATAAACCGGCAATCGTACTGCCTTGGCTGCACGCTATGGAATCACAAAACCACCTGTGAGTGTACGGTTCGGGGCGGACGCTACGGTCGATGCGCAATGGGCTGTCCCTTGGTTGGGTGGGGTTTGATGGGGCGGGTTCGGCATTGGTCCGGCGGGGCGGGTTCGGCATTGGTTCAGCATGAGGAAACACGCGATAATATCCGCCCTGCCGCCTAGTTTGGTGAACCATGGGTATTGAGAACACGCATAAGCTGATTGTCAACTGCCTGCCTCTCAACGAAGGAGAACGACGGGCTTTCGCCAAGGCGGCCCGCGATGTGCCGCAGGAATTCGTGGGCGACGAAGCGCACCGCGGCGACATGGTCTGGTCGGCCGCTGTTCCCGAGGAGCTTCGCTCCCGAGCTACCGCAGTCATCGGCAACTTTCCGGTCTCGCAGGCTTCCCAATACACCCGTCTTGAATGGTTGCAGACCTTCAGCGCCGGTGTGGATGCGTACATCCGCCCGGGTGTGCTGCCTTGCGGCACCATGGTCACCAATGCGAGCGGCGCGTATGGCCAAAGCGTGTCGGAACACATGTTCGCCACCATGTGGGCATTGATGAAGAACCTCAACCGGTATGCCTCCAATCAGCACGATCATCAGTGGCAGGATGAAGGCCCGGTATTGAGCCCGGAAGGTGGCATCGCGCTGATTATCGGCGTCGGCGACATCGGGTCGCATTTCGCTCAGCTTGCCCAATCCGTAGGTATGCGTACCTTCGGCGTGCGCCGTCATGCGGACGTGCCGGCCAAGGGCATTGAAAAGATGTATGGCTTCGAGCGGCTGGAAGCACTGCTGCCATTGGCGGACGTGGTGGCGATGGCGGTGCCGCGCTCGCCGCAGACCCATCATCTGCTGAATGCGGATCGTCTGGGTCGTCTGAAATCCACGGCCATCGTGACCAATGCCGGGCGTGGCGACGCCATCGATCACGAGGCCTTGGCCGACGCCTTGCACAATGGACGGCTCCACGGTGCCGGGTTGGACGTCACCGAGCCTGAGCCGTTGCCGGCGGAAAGTCCGTTGTGGGATGAGCCGCATTGCCTGATCACCCCGCATGTGGCCGGCGGCAATCATTTGGAAAAGACTTCCGAACACATCATCCGCATCGCCCTCACCAACGTTTCCCGCTATGCCAAACATCAGGAACTGTTGAATCTCGTGCGATACTGATTCGCCTGTATCAGGTGTACATGAACTCATGTACACGGCCGGCGTGTCGCATCCCACGGCGGCTGCGGCATCGAGATAATACCTGCGGAGGCGTGGTTGATCAGAGGCCCAATGAACGTGGCCCGAGGTCAGTCTCAGTCCGATAGTTCGTAGCCGTTGGCGTCTTTATGCCACGGCGAGCCGGGCTTGCTGCACAGAATGATAATGCCTTCAACAAAGCCCCAGATGGCGGCTGCGATTGGGCCAAGTCCGAGCAGAATCCAGCCGACAAGCGTCAGCAACAGCTGGGCCACGGCCTTGCCGGTGTTGCCGAGATAGAAGTTGTGCACACCAAGTCCGCCGAGGAAGATGCCCAACAGGCCGGCAGCCAACTTGGACTTGGATGATTGCCACACCGGGGCGGCGACATACGGAGCGGCGGTGTATTGCGGCTGTGCGTAGGCATTCGGCTGCTGGTAGGCCTGTCCATAGCCGGGCTGCTGGCCGTAGCCCGCTACGGGCTGTGCGGGCTGGCCGTACTGAGGCTGGCCGTACTGAGGCTGGCCGTACTGGGGCTGGCCGTACTGAGGCTGGCCGTACTGAGGCTGGCCGTACTGGGGCTGGCCGTACTGAGGCTGGCCGTACTGAGGCTGGCCGTACTGAGGCTGAGCGTATGCGCCGGCGGGCTGGCCGTATTGCGGCTGCTGCTGGCCGTAGCTTCCGGCGGCGGGTTGAGCGTATGCGGCGGGCTGTGGGGCGCCATAGCCCTGCGGCTGCTGTGCGGCATCTTGGCAGTACGACGGCTGTGCGGGCTGTGCGGGCTGTGGAACACTGTCCGAACCGTACGGTTGTTGTTGATCATCAGTCATGTGGATCGGTCCCTTCTCAATCGGGAACGGCAGTACCTTCTTACCGTTTCTGCACAACATCATCTCACGTTTTGCACAATAGTAGAACCTGCCGCGCTACGATTGGGCCATGAAAAGTTTCCTGACCAGCTGGTTGATTATGACTATCGCCGCCGCCGTCATGGTCGCGGTGACTCCCGGCATGACCCCGGTGGGGGAGCCTCCGATTCTCGGCATCGCCGCGTTCGCTTTGTTCATGGCGCTGATTAATGCGTCAATCAAGCCGATTGTGCATCTGATCGCACTGCCGTTTGCGATTCTGTCTCTCGGGCTGGTCACCTTGATTATCAATTGGCTGTTCATGCGACTCGCCAGCTGGCTGGCGGTCAGTTTGTTCGGCGTGGGCGTCTTCGTACACGGTTTCCGGTGGTCGGTACTGGGGTCCTTGGTTCTGACCATTGTTGCGGGAATCGTCGGGTCCATCTTGGATCAGTGACGGTGCTCGCTGGGCGAATATGAGTAATGGCGGTTGGAATCGGACTGATTCCAACCGCCATTACTCATATCAAGCTACGGGATCGAGCGGGGCGAACATTACTCGCGCACCAAGCGGATATGCTCCACATCGTCGCGCCGGGAGCGACGGAACAGCACGAAACGATTGCCGATGGACTGCACCACTTCGGCGTTCAGCTGCTCGGCAAGCCCGGCGGCGGCTTCCTTGGCGGTCAGGCCCGAACCGTCCTGTACCGCGCACTTGATGAGCTCGTGCTTCTCAATGGTCTCATCGGCCTGATTGACGGCCGACTCGGTCAAATCGTTCTTGCCCACATAGAACAGGGGCTTCAGCGAGTTCGCCATCGCGCGCAGCTGCTTGATTTGCTTCTTGGTCAATGCCATGGGAATTTCCTTACATCTTTCGTATAACCACACCAGCATAGCAACCGGTGCTGTCTGTGCTGTTTGCCGCCCTACAGCGCGATGATGGCCGCGATGTAGACGATGACGGCAGCGGCGAATACGAGATCTCGCGCGGCGATGGTCAGGGCACGCCAGTGGGTGCGGCGGATGCCCTCCTCGTAGCAGCGGGCGTCAAGTGCGAGGCTCAGGTTGTCCGCGTGACGCAACGTGCCGGCGAAAATCGGCACGATAATCGCGCTCATCGCCTTGATACGCTGGGCCAGCGAACCGGTTTCGATGGAACCGCCACGCGCGGATTGGGCATCGACGATGGCGCGGGTTTCATCGGTCAGCGTTGGAATGAATCGCAATGCCAGACTCATGACCAGCGCGATTTCTTGGGCATGGATACCGAGTCGGTTGAGCGGACTGATCAAGGTGTCGAAGGCGTCGGTCATGGCGGTAGGCGTGGTGGTAGTGAGGAACACCGCGCCCAGAATGATTACCAATGCGAAACGGCAGGCGTACAGCACGGCTATGGTCACGCCCTGATCGGTGATGCTTAGCGGTCCAAGCACCACCACCGGCGTGCCGGTGCGTACCACAAACAGATTGACCACGCCCATCAGCCCCAGCAGGATCAGAATCGGATGAATGGATTCAAGCACCCGTAACGGGTTCAGGCGTGCCGCCGCGATAACGGCCAGGGTGATGGCAATGCCCAGTGCGAGCTGGGTTGGCGTGTTCACCGCGAACATCGTGAACATGGCGGCCAGGAAACCCACCATCTTCACGCGCGGGTCAAGTCGGTGTATCACTGAGTGCACAGGGCCGTTGGAGGATACGGCCGTGGCGGTGACGGTGGCCGTGACGGGGCCGCCGGATGCGGGGGCGGCAATCGGCATACGGACCACGCGGTCGGCGATTTGCTTGGCCTCCTCCCAGTCATGGGTGATGATGAGCACGGTCACGCCACGTGATTTGAGCATGCGCAACAGCTCATGGATACGCTTCTTGGCTTGGGCGTCCAGACTCGCGGTCGGCTCGTCCATGATGAGCACGTCAGGATTGCAGGCCAGCACGCCGGCGATGGCCACCAATCGCTGCTGTCCGCCGGACAGGTCGAAAGGGGAGCGGTCGGCAAGATGCCCGATATGCAACAGGTCCAGTGATTCGCGCACACGGTCGGCCACCTCGGCCTCGGCGAGCCCCTGGTTGCGCGGGCCGTACGCCACGTCCTCGGCCACCGTGTCCGCGAACAACTGGTGCTCCGGATGCTGCATCACGTAACCCACATGCCGGCGCAATTGCGCTAATTGCTTGCGATTCGCCGACTTCGGACGCGCGTTGCGACCGCGCCTGCCAATCGAGGACACCGGAACGCCGGCCACCTCGATGCTGCCGGCGGTCGGCGCGGCCAGCGCGCACAACATGCGCACCAGCGTCGACTTGCCCGAACCATTCACGCCCATCAGTGCCACGGTTTCACCGCGCGCGATGGTGAACGACAGGTCATCGATAACCGCCCGTTTGGCCGAAGGATAGCGATAGGTCAGATGCGAGACGCGAATGATGGGGTCCGTCATATCACCGATGCCATCGGAGAGCAGCGGCAGTTCGGAGCCGTCTTCGCGCTCCCGCTGGCGGGGGCTGTCGTTCGTAGGACGACAGGGGGCGGCTTCTGTGCCGATGCCACCCTCGGTCTCGCTTTGCGAGACAGCCTCCGCCAGCGGGGGTCGATTATCGACGGCTGCAGTGACACCAGCGATTCGCCCGGCCTCCATGCGCACGATGCGATCGGCATGAACGGTCTCATCCGGATGATGCGTGACATGCACGATTGTGGTGCCGCGCGCCTGCAAATCATCCAAAATGCGCATAACTTCGGCGCGTGCGGATTCGTCCAGCATGGCGGTCGGCTCATCCAATACCAGCATCGCCGGGTTCATGGCCAGCATGCCGGCGATGGCGGCGCGTTGCTGCTGCCCCCCGCTCATACGGGTCGGGTCGGACTGGCGTAAGTTCGCCAACCCCACGGCCTGCAATGAATCAACGATACGCTCGCTGATGAGCCCGCGCTCCAGCCCGAGATTCTCCAGGCCAAAGGCCACGTCATCCTCCAACACGGTGGTGACCAGCTGATCCTCGGGATTCTGGAACACCATACCGATGCCGCGGCGGGCAGCACGATAGGCATCGGCATTCGGGCCGGCTGCGTACACGCGCTGTTCCAGTAGCGTCACTTCGCCACCGTCCGGCGCGGTCAATCCCGCAATCAGACGGGCCAACGTGGACTTGCCCGACCCGTTCGGACCGACCAAGCATAGGCGCTCGCCTGCATGGACCGTGAGCGAAACGCCATCCAAAGCCCATGAGGTGCCGCGGTCATAGCTGAAACGAATGTCCTTGAGTACGGCGGCGGGGGAGGCAGGCTCGGCGGAAGCGTGAGGTTCGGCAGAATCGTGGAACTCGTCGGCGTCGAAGGAACGGGGTGCAACGGTCATGAAACAGTAATCCGTAACTGATAGGCGAAAACGCAGAATCCCGGCAAAGGCCGGAGTTCTGCGTTCTTGTTCTTTGAGTGGTCGTTGAGTGGTCGTTAGTCGTGGCGGGCATAGGCCCGTCTCAGGCCAGTCACTGCTGCTTGGACAGCAGGTTGGAGACCGGCTTGTAGATCAGGAAGGTGATCACGGCGTGAATCGCCATCTTAGCCACGTTGAACGGCAGCAGAATCGGCAGAATCATCGCGGCCACAGCCTGGTAGGTCATGTGCGCGTAAATCGGCGTGACGATGAGGTTGCCCACCAGCGCCACCACGATGGCCAGCACCGCACCCACCAGAATGCCGATGGCGGCACCCTTGCGCGTACGGATCTCACGGTAGATGAACGCGGCCGGCACAGACAGGAACAGCGCCACCAGCACAGCCATCAGCGAACCCCACGGGTCGGCGAACATGTGCGGCACAAAGCCGAGCACAGACACGATTGCGGCGGCGGCCGGACCGTACGCAAAGCCGGCGATCAGGCAGACGATGCCGGACGGGTCGTACTTCAGCCAAGTGACCGGCGTAATCGGGAATTCAATGAAGCTGGTGACCATCGCCAGCGCCACGAACAGTGCATACATGGCGATACGGCGCGTGGACCAGCGGCCGGAATCGGCCACGCCAGTGGTGTGTGAGCCAAGTTTGGCGTTGGTGCTGGCGGTGGACGCGCTGGCCGAACCCTCGGCCTCGGGCGCCACAGAACGAACAACTTGCATGCGGATACGCGAAGATACGCTCATAATGAGCCCTCGTTTCTTTCATCCGGACTATACCGTTGGCTCCGGAATCTCACCGGATCAGCCGCTTGCGCGGGTCGCGGGCTTCCCGCCATCCCCGTTATGAAACCCGGGGTACAGGTTACCGCCAGTAAGGAATTGCACCTTCCCTGAAACTGACAGGCTTATTCATACGCCATGCGCCGGACGTACGCAACCCGCGTTTCACTGTGCAAAAATTCGTCTTGTGCCGGTCAAGTGCAACAATGGGAGCCATGGCTGAAGTGAAGAAACCCAACAACACCATCGACAAGCTTGCCCTGATCGTCACCACCTACAAACGTCAGCAGCTGCTCGAGGTACTGTTCGATTCGATTCTGGCGCTTGAGCAGGCACCGTGGCGCATTGTCATCGTGGACAACGAGCAGTCCGATCAGACGGCGGACATGGTCGCTGCGTTTGCCGGCAAGGTGACCGGCCAATGGGGCACCACCGTGGCCGACCAGTCCGGCAACGAAGAACGTGTGGTCTATGCGCCGCAGACCGAGAACCTGGGTGGTGCGGGCGGTTTCTCCGCCGGCGTGGCCAAAGCCTACGAGCTGGGTGCCGCATGGTTCTGGGTGATGGACGACGATGTGGCCGTGCTGCCGGACGCCATTGCCAAGCTGTCCAAGTGGACCGACAAGCACGAGGTGATTCAGGGATCCCGATTCGATTACGATGGCGGCCCGTTCTACTGGCAGTACGACTTCATTGTGCCGCTGGGCATTCCGAACCCGATTGCGCCCGCCGCATTTGGCCCGGCCGGGTATCGAGTGATGGACACGCTGTGCTTCGAAGGCGGCCTGTTCAACCGCCGTGTGGTCACGGAAATCGGTCTGCCGGACCCGCGCTTCTTCATCTACTGGGATGACACGATGTATGGCTACCGCGCCAGCAAGGTCACCAACCCGATTGTGGTGCCCGACGTGATCCTGCGCCGTACGCGCGAGATCGGCAATTGGGATATCGCCGGCGTGCGCCAGCTCAACTCCACATCCGACATGAACCGGTATCACATCATGCGCAACCGCGGATACATGGCCCGGTACTTCATGACCTATGGTGACTTCCGCCCGCTGGTGTTTGGACTGGGTACCGTGCTCACCGCGGCCAAGGAAGTCATTCGCCTGGTGATGGTGGATCGCGAGCACCTCAAGACCGGTTTGGTGCAGATTGCCAAGGGCTGGTGGGACTCGCGCAAGCTGATGCACGACCCCACCTGGAAGCCCATGCCGTCGCTTGAGTGACGGCCATGCCCCGGCCCGTCCGGCGCGTCCGCGTGATGGTCGCGTTAGACTTGGGCGAAATCGTGGATCGATGACATATCAGGAAAGGAAGGTCAACGATGATTGAAACTGCACAGGCTTTTGGTGTTGACATTGGCGGTTCCGGCATCAAGGCCGCACCTGTCGACCTCACCAAGGGCGATTTCGCCGAGCCGCGATTGAAGATTCTCACTCCCGAGGTCTCCACTCCTCAGGCCGTGGCCAAAATCGTCAAGCAGCAGCTCGACCACTTCGAAGTGCCTGAATCCGCACCCGTTGGCATCGCCTTCCCCGCGCCGATCAAGCCCGGCCAGAAGCTCGACTTCATGGCCAACCTCGACCAGTCTTGGATTGGCGTGGACGTTACTGAAGTGTTCTCCGAAGCCTGCGGCCGCCCGGTCGTCGTGGTGAACGACGCCGACGCCGCCGGCCTGGCCGAAGTCCAGTTCGGTGCCGCCAAGGGCCAGGATGGTCTGGTCATCGCCACCACACTGGGCACCGGCATCGGCACCGCTTTGATCTACAACGGCGCGCTCATCCCGAACACCGAACTCGGACACATCATCCTGAGCGCCAAGCATCTGGACGCCGAGAAGTACGCCTCCTCCGCGATTCGCGAGAACGAGGAACTGGGCTACAAGAAGTGGGCCAAGCGTCTGACCAAGTACTACGGCCTTATGGAGAAGTACTTCAACCCGGACCTGTTCACCGTCGGCGGCGGCGTGAGCCGTCAGAGCGAAAAGTTCCTGCCGTACGTGGATATCAAGACCCCGATTGTGCCCGCCAAGCTGCGTAACCAGGCCGGCATCGTCGGTGCCGCCTACTATGCCAGCACCAAGCAGCAGTGAGCTGAGTTATTTCTGCTGGCGCAGGAGCCGTATTGACCATATGTAAGGCCGTCCAAGTATTTCGGGCGGCCTTTTTTAATGAGTAATTCGTTCATTAGGTCGATTATGTGTTCATTAGGTCACTCCCATTCCAAACCTGAATTGCAATGGGCTCGGAATGGCGGCGTTTCAAGCATCAACAATTGTGAGGCTCGACTAGCAGTGACCTAATGAGCGCGAAAATGACCTAATGAATGTAGCTAGGCCGTTATTCGATGTGGATTGAAGTCATAGTATGTCTGACGACTCCGCTGCCGTGCCGCACGATTGTCGTAGTGCTGGATGCTGGTGGATATGAGGCCTCGATATACCTGGCTCGGCAGGGGTGGTTTTATCGTGGAGGGTATGAGCGTGCATTTCTCTTCTCGTGTGGATATTTCTGCGCCGAATCCCATTGCGGCGGCCGAGGCGGCAGCCAAGGCAAACGGCATCGCACTCAGCAAACTCAACGATTCCAATCCGACCCGCCACGGGTTGGCACCCGAATTGGTGCCGAGCGTGTATACGGCCGACCCGCGTGGACCGCGTGCGGCACGAGAATCATTGGCCGCATTCCTCAATACGGCAAACGTGGTAGACGCAAGCAGCCCTCAGTTGGCTTCGCCCGCCGCCGGCGAGGGCGGGAACGAGCGCCATGCCGCTTTCACCAATGTGAATACCGCCATCGAGGGCGTTGACCCGGACGCCCTGTACCTGCTGAGCTCCACGTCCGAGGCGTATTCGTGGCTGATTAAGTTACTTTGCGATGCCGGCGACGCGGTGCTGGCACCCAAACCCGGCTATCCGCTGATCGAGTCGATTGCACGGCTTGAATGCGTCGACACGGTCGAATACCAGTTGCAATTCGACGGCTCCTGGTTCATCGACATCGCCGAACTCGAGCGGCTACTCAGCGAGCCCGGTGGCGAACGCATCAGAGCATTGGTGCTCATCAACCCGAACAATCCGACCGGTTCGTACGTAAAACCAACCGAGCGTGCACGTATCGTGACATTGTGCCGTGAACATGGCATCGCCCTTATCGCCGATGAAGTGTTCTTCGATTACTCTCTCGAACCTTTCCCCGACAACGCACGGCTTGCGGGGGAGCGCGGCGTGCTCACCTTCGCCCTAGACGGATTCTCCAAGATGTTGGCCGCGCCGCACGCCAAAGTCGGATGGATTCAGGTGTCCGGACCCGACGAGGACGTTGCCGAGGCCCAGCGTCGACTGGACGTCATCGCCGATGATTATCTGCCGATGAGTGACATCACCGCCGAACGGATTCCCGCATTATTGAACGCCGCGCCTGCACAGACCAGACGGGTGAGGGAGCGTGTGCGCGATAATCTTGCCAAGCTGCATACGCTGCTCAATGCCGATCCCAACGGGCTGGTCAGCGTGCTACGGGCCGAAGGCGGTTGGAACGTGCTGCTACGAGTGCCCTCAGTCATCGATGAGAACGAAATGGTGTTGCGGCTGATTGACGAGCACCAACTCACCGGACAGCCCGGCTACTTCTTCGACATGACCTCCAATGGATACCTGGCCGTTTCCCTGCTGCCCGAACCGGACGAATTCGAGCGTGGCATCCGCGCCGTGCTCAATACCGTCGCCGCTTTGCTGCGATAGGCCGGTGTTTGCCGTCACCGCACCTGTACTCCACGTACAATGGCGGCATGGGATTCTTGTTTAGACCGAAAGAACTGCCACACCCGGCATCGCTGACGTTCACTTTGGAACAGGCCGGGCATACGTATGATGATGGGCACGTGGGACTTGCTCCCACGGACATCACCATCAGCGAGCGGCGGGTGGCCGTGATCGGACTGAACGGCGCAGGCAAATCCACATTGCTGGGTCTGCTGGACGGTTCGTTGAAGGCCAACGCCGGCACGGTGACCATTGCGGGCGGTGAGGAACGTCTTGACCCGGCTGTGAAGAAGGACGCGAAGCGCATCGATAATCTGGTCGGCAAAGTTCGCCGCGAGGAGATTCCGAACAGTTTCTACCAAGCGGCGAATATTTCCGAGGCTGTTTCCGAAGCGTTGAAAAAGCACAAGGTGCCCGAGTCAGAACGTCATGCGCGCATCGGTAATCTGTTCGCGCATTTTGATTTGGCGCAGGTCTCCAAGGCCAAGGCCGGCGAATTGGACTCCGAGAAACGGCACCTGCTGGCTATTGCGGCCGCGCTGAGCTTTGAGCCGAGTGCGATTGTGGCGGATGAGCCGAGCAAGGGATTGGATGAGATTGGCACCGCGCATGTGGCCAAGGCGTTGTTCAGCTACAACAAGCAGGTGATTTTCGCCACGCATGACACGGATATGATCCGCCGGCCCGAATACGCCATCGACCGCGTACTGGTGCTGGACGAGCACGCGGTCGTGTTTGACGGAGCGCCGGCTGAGGCTGTGGCGTTTTATGAGGATCTGATTCGCCGCCGATACGAGACTAGAGCATCGTGAACCATGCCTGAACCCGATGCCAGAGCGTCGGATCGTTGACGATCATGGCGTCGTCGCGCGCCTGCACGAAGCAACCCAGCACGGCTATGCCCAGCGCCCACAATACGGCCAGCACCACGACCCAGCGCATCAGCCAACGCCACGGGGTGACCCGGGCGATGCCATCGTCCGAAACGGCGTCGTTGGCACCCGCCAATGAACGTCCCGGCTCGCGCCCGTTGACCAGCCACAGTAGCCCCGGTATGGACGCCAGTGAGATCAGCCAGCCGAAATCGGCGGAATACCGCCATCCCAGACCGCCGACACGGCTGTCGAACACGATCAGCGCCGCCGCCACGGCCAAGCAAGACATCAGCCATGGCCGCATGCCGTGCGTCTCCAATCTGCGCAGCAGGGGCAGCGCCAAAGCCATCACGGTCAGTGGTGTGGCCGTGAAAATCGCGCCGACCATCACCTCGTAATAGCCCCATTGCGGCATCGGGGCGGGAGAGCCCGCCAGCCACGGGAAACGATCCATGAAGCGCAGCGGCAGGAACAGGTAATACCAGATGTTGGCGGGCATATCCGCGGACGGGGTGGTATACCGGGTCATATCGGATACGGAGAACTGATACGCATTACCGAAATTGAACGGGGAATCGAACCGAACCATGTTCCACGCCATCAGAGGCGTCACGACGAGAATGGCGGGGATGATTACCGCAAGCGGCGCGCGCAACGCCTGCAACGGCTTGATACGGCGTGTGCGCAGACCGTTGCCCAGCGCGCGAATCTGCGGCCAGAACAGGGGGAACGCAAGCAATGCGGCCAAGGTGAACGTCGGTCGGCATCCGAAATTCGCCGCAATGCACAAGGCGCCCAAGGCCAGTCGTGGCAGGGAGAGAGGCTTGGCATCGCCCGCCTGCCATCGGTCCGATGGTCTCAGCGGGCGGCGGGACGTGTCCGCGCCGAGCCATAGCCATAGTCCCAGCGACGTCAACGTCAGCGATGCGGCGAACGGTATCTGATAGAAGTTCGTGCGATACAGCAAATACTCCACTTGCGCGCTCGCCAACGATGAGACCACTACTAACGACGCGGCCGCCACCGAAGTCTTCGGCATCAAGCGATGGATGACGCGCAGCAACAGCAAGGAGAAGAAGATGATGAACAGCAGCACGAGAATATACTCGGCGACGGATGTCGGCAGATTATGACCGGTCAGCAGACGATAGGGGACGAACAGCAGCACTGCGGGCAACACGCCAAAATAGGAATACCAGTGACCGTCATAATACGCGTAATCCCAGTAGAGCGGACTGGCTCCATTGGCGAGTAGCTGGGCACGTGTGGCTACGTCATAGGGGTGCTCGGTGGCGGCCAGTTGTTCGGGAACCGGCAAGTCGAGCCAGGGCCGGCCGGCGACCAGCGCATCGGCCACATGCCCATACTGGTCGAAATCATAGGTGTAATCGCCGGAAACGTGGAAGACGAGCGGAGACGCGTACCACAGTTCGCGGATGATGGATGCGCCGATAAGCAGGGTAGGAATCGCCATAAGCCCCACGAAAGCAAGTCGTTGCCGAGTGCTGGACGGGTCAAGTGTGATACGCCACAGGCGCGATCCCGGCCTCCAGACGGCAATCATCAGCAACACCAAGGCCATGGCGAGCACGCGCATCCAATTGATGACGAACGGTACGCGCACGTTGGCGCGGGCGTCGGTGACCGGTACGATCGCGCCGCGCTCTTCCTGAATCCAAATACGCACGATGCCGGCACCCGGCGCCTTGACATAATGGCTGCGAATAGCGTCGGGATTCATCGACTGGGCCTGGCCGGTGATGCCATCGACATCCGCGCGCACATGAATGGTCGCCAGCGGTTTGAAGACTTCCTTATCGTCGTTCGCTTCGGATTCGGCCTCGGCCTGCTCACGGGCCTTATCGATGACCTTGCCGCTCGCGGTATCGATGCGTAGGTAATCCGACGTGCCGTCCGCGGTCAGTTCAAGATAGGCCTTGGTCGGATCGGTGACGGTCAACATGCCATCATTCCGGCGCGTGAGACCCGAACCCAGTGTGTTATGCACGGCGTTCGTATCCGTGCTCGCTCCGAGCGTACGCCAGAACGGCAGGTTGAACACGATGCACTCCATGGCGGCGACGGCGGCCAGCAAGGCGATCAGCAGGCGCGCCAAACGCAGCCGGTGCCGGGTAGCCGGACGGCTGGTCAGATGCCGTTCATGTTTCGACGGCATCGGACGGTCTGCGCGAGTGTGGTCTATGGAATGCACGCATTTTATTCTATAGGCTTTATTCGGGCTTGATGTCGGGCAAACAAGAGACAATGTGAATCATGCCAAAACGTACATCGGACCATGGGAAGCACAACCGCGCGCCACTGCTGGGCGGGCTGAAGGATTCGATGAACGCGCTCGCGGCCGATCTGGGACTGTCCAAGCCGAAGAAGCACGATACGAATCCGTTCGGCGATGCCTTGCAGGAGACCAGTGAGCGTAAAGGCGGCATTATCGACGAACTGACTCGCCATGCAGTGGCGCTGAGTCCTGTAATCAAGCGACGCACCTTCCCTGAATTGGAGAACGTGCCGGAAGGGCTGGTGCTTGGATGGGCGCAGCTGCCCTCCACCAGAGGCCGTGGCTTTTCGCTTGGCATTTTCCCCGACCGCGATCATTTTGCGCAGGTGGCGTTCGCCGATACGCATGGCCGCGTATTCGTGGGCGCCGACCCCAACATGGACGTGCAGGATATGCAGGCGCGATTCATGTTCGGCAAGGAAAAAGAAGTGACTTTGCCGGACGGTGAGCGGCTGGGCGAAAGCGACGAGCCGCGTTCGCATTCCGGTTTCTCCCGTGCAGGCCGTGGCCTGGGAAATGCACTGCATCATGGGCGTGGTTTGGGGCGCGGCCTTGGTCATGGTGCTGACGGTGTGAAGGCCATTACCGGTGGCGTGGTGGGACGTGACGACACCGGACGCATGACATGGCTCGCCTCATGGCTCAAGGCCGGCAACCGGTACACGCTTGAGCAGATGCGTGCCAATCTGCCGCCTGCGATGCGTCATGATCTGGAATACCGCGATGCCATTACCATCGCGTTCTTCGCCACGTATATGTTGCCGCAGATCAATGGTCTGCTCATCGGATTCGGTTCCGGCAATATCTTCCGCCGTCTCAACCGTGAGGCGCCGATAGGTGCGATTCGCCGTTCGGTGCGTGACACTTTGGCGGCACGTGCCCACGGCATGCGGGCCTCCGGTCTGGAGGATCACTTCGCCGATCTGATGCGCGAAGCCGGCGCTCTCGACACCACGCCGGGGCTGGAAGCGGTGCATGGCGCCGAACCGTTGCACCTGTACACCTCGACGTATTCGAGCGGCTATTTCTTTGCGTGGGATAAGTCCTTGGCATTCGGGCAGGCGCTGAAATCCCTGAAGATCGAAGGCAACCTCAACCGATTCGCTGCGGTGAGCGCTTGGCTGGAGCGCAACGCTTCCTTGGGACGCAACCCTACGGAAGATACGGTGACCCGTGCCGAGGCCGCGCAAATTGACATGAAACTCATCGAAAACCCTGCGATTATGGCGCTTGACCCGTATGATGGCGAGCAGGAGCGTCGGGCCGTGCTGAGCCTGGTCGATATCGCCGCCCGCACGGCTGGACAGATTCGCAGTGAATTCCCCGATCCTCGAGTTGTGCTGACCCAGCAGAACGTGCCGGATTCGGGTGTGACGAATGCTGCGGGCGCTGGAAGTACTGAGGGCGCTGTAGAGCGGGCTGATAGGAGCGACACCAACACTCAAGCCGTTCGGCCTTCGTATTCGCCGGCGAGGAGCGACGAATGGGTGTATCGTCAGACCCTCTCCTCACTGTTGCGCCGGTTACGGTTGCCGTATCGGTTTGATGTGGAGTTCCGGTCGTGCTTGGATTCGGGTGAAGTGGCCATTGGCTTCACCACCGCCGGCACCTCGATGATGCCCGATAGCCGGTATGACACCACTCGACGTACGTGGCGTGCGCTGAGCAGCGCCGAACGCGCGTCGATGAGCGCCGCCTACAACCTGCGTGTCGGCCTGATGATGGCCGCGCTAAGTTTCGGCACCAGCGAATCCGTACGCCAGGTGTCGTTGCACATCGATTCCATTGGTCTTGAAGAGGCGATTGCCGAACAGGATTCCGCCATCGAGGCGATGATGAGCGAGGCTTTAAGCGCTTTTGAACATCTGCGCAGTGGCGATTTGGGGCGTGTGGGTTCCAAAGCCGACCCCAAAGATGGTGATTTCCATGGCGACCCGACCCGCCCCATCACCCATGAGGAGACGTTCGGGCAGATGGCGTCCGGTGACGAACGCGGCACGACCGGGGGAACCGGCAACGGTACCGGACCGTCTGCGGATGCTACGGATCAGGCCTCGGTCGAATCCGCTGACGCCGATGGCGCCGCGTCCATCGATTCGCAGTTCGAAGACCTGATGAAGGGCGTCGATATCGACGAAATGGCGTTCGGCATGCCGGACGATACCGGCGCAGGCGACGACCTGGGCGGTATCGGCGGCGAGGGCGTCGGCACTGACGGTGCTGATGGGGCCGCCGGCGTGGACGATGATCCGATGAGCGTGCTGCGCCGCAATCCCACCGTGCGTAATATGGTCACCGTCACCTTCACCCGTGATGCCTTCCTCAAGCGACTGGACACCGCTGGGCTCGACAATCCCGAGGAAACCTACCGCATGTTCGGTGCCGTGATGGACGTGGACGGCGAAGGCGGCCTGAAACCCATCAGCGCCGACTTCGACTTGGCGGACGGCCGGTTCTCTCCCACCGGATCCCAGGAGGAGCCCGAACTGGCCGACCGTCAATTCAGCCCGGCGACCGCTCACGTGCTGGGCGCACAGAATAGTGCCGGACTGGCTATCCAGCGAGTGGGCCTACTGCAGCATGGCGTCAACGAATTCCACGATATCGCCAGGAACACGTCGCTCGGCTCCGTGGAAAAGGCCCAGCGAGCCATGCAGGTCATCGAATCGATATGCGATCCCGAACTGACCGGCTTGGCCTCACAGGTCACCAGTGCGTTGATCGATGGCAAGGACACACCGGACTTCACGTTCACGCTTGCTGACGATCTTGACAAGGAGCGTCTGCGCGCCCGAGACATGCTGTTCTCGGGCCAAGCCGATCAGGCCATCGAAGCGGCCGAAGCGGCCGTGTCCCATCTGGATCAGGTGTATGCGGCAGGCCATGGCGTACCTCGATACTTCAACTCCTATGCCGAGCGCGTGGTCTACAACCGGCTGTTCGCCACATTGGACGAGCGTACGGTGCTCATCCCGGACAATCTGTTCTACGCACACATGGAGCTGGCTGACGTGTTGAGCCAGATCAAGGGTGCCGAGGCGGCCATCCCGCACCTCAACCGTATGGTGGCGTACGCGCCCGCCTACCCGCTCTCACATCTGAAGCTCGCCATCCAACTGGCCCGCAATGAGGATTGGGATTCGGCACGCGCCGCCTGCCTGAATGCTCTGCGCGTGGCCTTGGACCGCGACGATGCCGCGTTCGCCTACTACCGGTTCGCGTACGCCGAATGGATGCTTGACCGGTTCGACACAGCCGCCGCGGCCTACATTATGAGCGATCACATCGCTCCCGGGGCCATTGGTTCGCTGGAAAGCGAACTGCAGGAACTGGTTTCCCGTGCGGACTCGCAGTGCATGCCGGTGCCTGAATCGGTGGAGACGGCCGCCCATGTGCTTGCCATGCATGGTCTGCCGGTCTGGCCGCATATCGAAGTGGCTGACATCGTGCGTGACGCCGCCCGCGTGTGCGTGGATGAAGGCATGTTCGTGCCGGCCCGCACGCTCTCGGTGGCCGTGGCCCGCATGAATGACGGTGAAGGCGACAACATCGACATCATCCAAGCCCAGTTCCTGCGCTCGCTATCCGCGTAGCCGCCTGAGGGGAGTTGACGGTATAGCCGGCCGAGGGGAGCCGAGCCCGCTAGGATAGACAACCATGAGCACGAACGAACAACTGGCATGGGATTTCGACGATGGGGATGTGGCCGAGGTCCGGCCTGATACCGGTATTGCACGTTTTGCCCCTGGCTCCGAACAATGGATAGCCGCACTGCAGCCCACTGACGACGACGCGATACGCCTCGACCGTTTCGACGTGAACACGATGACCGCTGAGGCCGCCGCCCGCCTGTGGGCTCGCGTGGCCGCATGGGTGGAATCCGATCAGATCGCCTACTACATCGACGACTCACCCGTCAGCTCCGACGCCGCCTACGACGCGCGCATGCGTTGCCTCGAACGACTCGAAGCGGCGTTCCCCTCATTGGACAATCCGCAGTCGCCCACCCATCGCGTCGGCGGCTCCTTCTCCAACGACTTCGTCTCCGTGCGCCACCCCAGCCGCATGATGAGCCTTGATGACGTCTTCTCCATCGAAGAGCTCAAGGATTGGTACGATTCGGTGATTCGCGACCTCGATTGGCCCGAATCCAAGCCCCTGCCCATGAGCTGCGAGGTCAAAATCGACGGCCTCGCCCTGAACCTCATCTATCGCAACGGCGTGCTTGAACAGGGCTTGACGCGCGGCGACGGCGTTACCGGCGAAGACATCACCCTGAATGTGCGAACCATCGGCTCCATTCCCGCCAACCTCGGCGGCCCCAAGGAAGACGTTCCGGACTTCGTGGAAATCCGAGGCGAAGTGTTCATGCGCTGGGATGACTTCCACACCCTGAACAACGAGCAGGAGGACGCCGGACGAGCGCCCTTTGCCAACCCGCGCAACGCCGCCGCCGGCTCGCTGCGTCAAAAAGACCCTCGCATCACCGCCACCCGTCGCCTGAGCTTCTATGCGCATGGTCTGGGGCAGCTCACCTGGGGGGCGGACCATCCGCGCGGCACCCATGATGTGGTCGCCGACCAGTCGCAGGCCTACGATCTATACACCAGGTGGGGCGTGCCGGTCTCCCCACATAATCGTGCGGTGACCTCATTCCAGGAGATCTTGGACATGATCGAGTACTACGGCGAGCATCGCGGCGACATCGAGCACGCGCTCGACGGCATTGTCGTCAAGGTCGATGACCTGGGCCTGCAGCGCACCCTCGGTGCCACCTCGCGCGCGCCGCGCTGGGCCATCGCCTACAAATACCCGCCCGAAGAGGTCAACACCGAACTGCTCAACATCACCGTGCAGGTGGGGCGTACCGGCCGTGTGACGCCGGTCGCCGTGCTCAAACCTGTCTACGTGGCCGGCTCCACCGTGGCTCGTACCACGCTGCACAACGGATTTGAAGTCAAACGCAAGGGCATTCTGATCGGCGACACCGTGGTGGTGCGCAAGGCCGGCGATGTGATTCCCGAACTGGTCGGCCCGGTGCTTGAACGGCGCAAAGGGCGTGAGGACCAGCTGCGCGAATTCGTTATGCCCGAGTTCTGCCCTTCATGCGGCTCGAAACTGTCACCCGCCAAGGAGGGTGACAAGGATATTCGCTGCCCGAATGTGGAAAGCTGCCCGGCCCAGTTGACCGAGCGCGTGATTTCGCTGGCCTCACGCAAGGCGTTCGACATCGAGCACTTGGGCGAACAATCGGCCATCGCTCTGACCAACCCGGAGGAGAACCGGCCTGATTCGGTGGCGACCTACGCGCCGAACATCACCGAGGTGCTGGTCGCCCCCGGCGAAGAGCCCGAACCGTACGAGCCGGTGGAGGGGCTGGAATTGCCGGCCGCGCAGAAGCCGGTGTTGTCCAACGAATCCGGGTTGTTCGACCTGACCGCCGCCGATCTGCGCGACGTGCGCGTGTGGCGTGAAGCCGCAATCGTCGAGGTGCATGAGACGGTCGGTGCGAACGGTAAGAAGAAAAAGGTGCGTAAGCGTGTCGGCGGCTCTGGCCTGTGGCATCAGGTGCCCGCCTTCTGGACCGCGCCCACGCCGGCCAAAAAGCTCACGGCCAAGCAGCTGGCCGAACGCGCGCAAAGGGAGGCCGCAATCGAATCTGCCGAAACACAGGGAGGTGCCGCCAGCGAGACGACCGGCGCACCTACCGGGGCTGAGGCTCCACTTGGTACTATGCCGGGCTTTGCCGCAGCCTCCTATCCCGAGTATGACGTGCCGGCCGACGCGGTCATCGTGCGCGTGGACCACAAGACCACGCGCACCGGCGTCACGGATGTACCGGTGATCGTTCGGCCCGGCGAAAACACGCGCAAGATGTTCGACGAAATGGACAAGGCCCGTCACGCCGACCTGTGGCGTGTGCTGGTCGCGTTGTCGATTCGCCGGCTCGGTCCGCCTACCGCACGCCTGATTGCCTCGGCGATGGGCTCGCTGGCAGCCATCGAAAACGCCACGATTGAAGATCTGACGGCCATCGACGGGGTGGGCCCGGAAATCGCCGAATCGGTGGTGAACTGGTTCGCCGCCACCCGCGAACCCGGCGACTGGCGCGGCGCGACTTTGCGTGCTTGGCAGGCCGCCGGCGTGGGTGTCGACGAGGCCGAGACCAGTTCGTTGCCGCAGACGCTGGCCGGCAAAACCGTGGTGGTCACCGGTTCGTTGGAAGGCTATTCGCGCGACTCCGCCAAAGAGGCGATTATCGAGCGTGGCGGCAAGGCGGCCGGTTCGGTGAGCAAGAAGACCGATTACGTGGTGATTGGCGCAAACGCCGGCTCCAAGGCCATCAAGGCCGAGGAACTCGGCATCCCCATGCTGGGCGAAGCCCAATTCGCCCAGCTCCTAGAAACCGGTAGCATCGACTGACTTGGCTCCCCTCTCTGAGGGGAGCTGTCGCCTTGTGTGACTGAGGGAAGTAGTCGCCCGCAAAACGGATGCGGGAATGGGAGAGGTACATCCGCAGCGCGTGCGCAGTGTGACTTACTCCACTCCCTCTGGCATGCCGCCGCATCACACGCTAGGGTAGAACAGGCCCTAAAGGAGGATACGGATTTATGAGCGACGCACGTCAGATCGAAGCCGACATCTACGAACGCCTGAGCAAGGTCATCGACCCCGAGCTCGGTCGTTCGGTCACCGACCTCGGCATGATCGCCGCCATCGAAGCCGCGCCCGCATCGTCGGACGCCGGCACTTACGACGTCACCGTGCACGTTGAGCTGACGGTTCCCGGATGCCCACTGAGCGAGACCATCACCAACCAGATCAATGGCGCGGTCAGCTCCTATCCGGGCGCACAGCTGCTGCCTCATATCGAAGTCGGTTCGATGAGCCGTGACAAGCTGGCCGATCTGGTCGCCAACCTCAAGGCCGAACGCAAGCGGAACCCCTTCAGCAAACCGGGTGTCAAGACCCGCATCTTCGCCATCGCCTCCGGTAAGGGCGGCGTCGGCAAGTCCTCGGTTACCGCGAACCTGGCCGCCACGTTTGCGGCCCTCGGTTTCGACACGGCCGCCATCGACGCGGACATTTACGGCTTCTCACTGCCGCGCCTGTTCGGCGTGCATACACAGCCCACCAATCTGAATGGCATGCTCATGCCGGTCACCGCGTGGGGCGTGAAACTGATCTCCATCGGCATGTTCGCCGGTGCTGACCGGGCGATTCTGTGGCGTGGGCCGCGACTGCAGCGCTCCTTGGAACAGTTCCTGTCTGACGTATGGTGGGGCGAGCCGGACGTCCTCTTGCTCGACTTGGCTCCCGGCACCGGCGACATGGCGATTTCCGTGGCCCAGGCGCTGCCCAACGCCGAACTCGTGGTGGTCACCACCCCGCAGCCCTCCGCCTCCGACATCGCCGTGCGCTCCGGACTCGTGGCCCTGCAGGTGCCGATGAAGGTGCGTGGCGTGGTGGAGAACATGAGCTACTACGAGCACAAGGGCGAGAAGCTGGAGATTTTCGGTGCCGGCGGCGGTCAGCGCGTGTCTGAACAGTTAAGCGCGGCGCTTGGCTATGACGTGCCGCTGATGGCCCAACTGCCGCTGGATCCCGAAGTGCGCGAGATCGGCGAGGCGGGTCGTCCCGCGGTGCTGGATGTCGATGGCGCCTTGCGCACGGATGGCGTCGGTCAGGTCTTTCGGGGACTGGCCGAGCGTCTGCTGGAGCGGTGCTAAGGGGTGATGGTCCAGGAGCGGTGCCAATCGGCCAATAGAGAACGGTTCTCTTCGCGCCTATTCGCCGGTGTCGTACAATATCCTCTTGCGTGACAAAAACCACATGAAAGGAGTAGCTGTGCCCACTTCCGAACATAAGGCCGACGACGCAACGCGGCGTCTTACCCTGATTCCCGCTCCGGTGACATTGGAGTACACCCATGGCACGGCTTTGATTGGTCCTCTGGTGACGATCGAGGATGCCGATCAGTCTTGGGAGACGTTGCCGATCGAGCAGCTGTCCGATGAACTTCGGCACCGCCACGGCGTCACCGTCCTGAGGCGCCGCACACACGGCACCGTCATATCCCTGGGCCTGGATTCACGGCTGGCCCATGACGAATACACGTTGGATGTGTCCGAATCGGAGGGCATCCGTGTGCGTGGCGGCAGCGAAAGCGGGCTGCGGTACGGTCTGCAGACGCTGCGGCAGATCATCGGGCAGACCTCGCGTGCCATCCCCTGCCTGCATATCCAGGACAAGCCCGCATTCCCGGTGCGCGCCTACAGTCTCGACGTGACACGCGGACGAGTGCCGACGATGGAGTTCCTCACCTGGTTCGTCGACCAGCTGGCCTTATATAAATACAATCAGTTCCAGCTGTATGTCGAGCATGCCTTCGCGTTCGTCGAGCTCAGCGAGGCGTGGCGTGGCACCGATCCGCTCACGGCCGCCGACATCACGTATCTGGACGAGTACTGCGCGCGTCGCGGCATCGAGTTGGTGCCGTCGTTGGCCACGTTCGGGCACATGTACATGAATCTGCGCACCCGTGAGCATCGCGGGCTGGGTGAGTTCCCCGAAGACGCCGACCGCCCGTTCAGCTTCATCGAACGCATGGAACATCACACGCTGAACGCCGCCGATCCCAAGGCCCATGATTTCGCCTCGCGCCTGATTGAGGAATACGCGCCGCTGTTCCGTTCGAAGTCCTTCAATATCGGCGGCGATGAGACGTTCGACTTGGGGCGTGGCAGGTCCGCGCAGGATGCGCCGGAAGCCGGCCGCGATGAACTGTATGCCGGTTTCGTCAGGGATTTGTGCGAAACGCTCGCCC
This sequence comes from Bifidobacterium sp. WCA-178-WT-4B, assembly GCF_009696495.1. Lineage (NCBI taxonomy): Bacteria > Bacillati > Actinomycetota > Actinomycetes > Bifidobacteriales > Bifidobacteriaceae > Bifidobacterium > Bifidobacterium sp. WCA-178-WT-4B. Next base: position 71,031 of record NZ_VULV01000008.1, read on the forward strand.
GCCATGGTCGGCAACCGATGTTGTGGGCGGACATCGCGCTCGAAAGCCCGCGCACGATGGATCTGCTGCCCGGCGACATCACGATGCTCAACTGGATGTACGAGCCGCAGATCGACGAGAGCAAGATCCAGACCATCGCCGCGCAGGGCCGTCGACAGTTCGTGTGCCCCGCGGTGCGGGCTTGGAGCCGGTTCTTCCCCGATTATGCGGGTGCCTGGCTGAACACATATCACATGGCGTTGGCGGGGACCAAGTACGATGCGGAGGGCATGGTGGTCACCGATTGGGGTGATTACGGCCATGTCAACGATCCGCGTCTGAGCGTGCCGGGCCTGTGCTATGGCGCTCAGAACGCGTGGAATCCGATCGAGATCGATGCGCATGAGATGAACCGTCGAATCTCCGCTCTGGTGTATGGTGACGAGTCCGGTCGCATCATGGATTGCCTCGCCCGCATCGACTCCGATGGGGTATCGTTCCCCTGGGATCTTGCCGTGCAGGTGCTGGAGCTGGAATATGGTTCCGGCACCGGTGCGCTGAACATGGATGTGGCGGCGTGCATGGAACGTTCGAGCGGCGGGAGTCTCACGCTGGACCGCACGTTGGGATGCGATGACGCGCGCCGGCGGATGCTCCAGTGGAACCGCGAGCGTATCGAACGGCGTCGGGATTGCGATCAGGTGCTGCTTGACTGCGGCGACGCGTTCGCCGGTCTAGACAAGGGAGGCCTGACCGCGGAGTTCCTGTCGGTGATGCTGGACGGGCAGCGACTGTTCAACGAACTTGGCGAGGAACTGCTGGCGTTGGCCGACGGCAAGGACGTCGGCAGCGGGGCGAATCGTCTCGCCGCCGATCTGGAGTTGTGGTTCGAGCGGTATCGCGCACAGTGGCTGTCGGTCGGACGGCATGCCGAGCTCGCACGTATCGCCCACGTGGTGTGGTCTTTCGCGGACATTCTGCGTAGGGGCGCTCTGTAAGGAGCATGACCGAAGGCGGGGTCCATGCCCCGCCTTCGCTATCGCGCGTACTGGTCCTCGGTGGTGAAGCAGGTGCGATAGACCATGGCCATGATCAGACCGTCGGCCAGCAAGGTCAGCGCGGCGATGGCGCCGAAGACCACGAACTGGTATTTGGCGGCGTTCAGCGGATCTCCGCCGGCGATTACCTGGCCCGCCATCATGCCCGGGATGGTCACGATGCCGCTGGAGGCCAGCGAAGCGGTGGTGGGCAGCAGTCCCAGCCGAATCGACGAGATGACGGATGGGCGGGCGGACTCCCATGCCGTCGCCCCCAAGGCCAGCATCATATCCACCTCGTCGCGGCGTTCCTCCATGCTTTCATAGAATCGGCTCAGCCCGACAGCGAGCGCGGAAACGGTGTTGCCCAGCAGCATGCCGGTCAGGGGCACCACCAGCTGGGGCGCATACCATGGGTGTGGGCGCACGATGAGTTCGGTGACCAACGCCAGCATGAGCAGCATCGTGATGACCAGGCTCAGGAAGATCGGTCCGGCAAGACCTTTGGGGATGCCGCGCGCGCGGGATATCACGATCTGCACCGCCGCGACCAGCATGACCGTCATCAGAGCGAACACCATCCACACGCTGTTCGAACGAATCACATAGCTGATGATGAATCCCATGGCGCACAGCTGCACGAGGGCGCGGCATGCCGACCACATCAGGGTCCTGCCGATGCCCATATGCATGAGTTCGCTGATGATGGCCGCCACGGCCACCATGCCCAGCGCGATGAGCAGACCCCAGATATCGATGTTGTAGGAATTGCCCAGATCGCCGCTCATGACTGCGTCTCCTCATTCTCATCGGCGCCGGCAGGCACCGCGTTCGCGTCCTGCGCCGCCGAATCCGTCATCTCGCGTTCGGTCAGCCGCCCCTTGTCCAGCATCAGCGTGCGGGTGGCCCGTCCGTCCGGCGGACGGTGGCGGATGCGGATGATCGCCATGCCGCGTGTGGCGGCATCCGCCATGATCGTAGCCACCTTGGCCGCGTTGTCGTCGTCGAGACCGGCGTCCACCTCATCGGCCAGCAGCACCTTCGAATCGGTGAGCAGTGTGCGGGCCAGGGCCACGCGGGCTGCCTGGCCGCCGGACAGGTCGTGCGGGGCGCGCTCCAGATCGATGTCCTCGCAGCCCATCGCGTCCAACGTCGTGCGGATGCGCTCGTCGGGCAGCAGCTGCTCGGCCTTGCCGCCCTTGCCGCGAATCGCGAGCGTCCAGGGCAGGCGGATCGCCTCGGCCACGTTCTTGCCCGTCAGAATCGGCTTCTGCGGCAGGTAGGCGACATCCCGCCGCCACTGCTGCGGCGTGAACTCGCCGCTGCCCTTGCCTTCAAGGGCGAACGTGCCGTGCGCATGCGGGTTGAGTCGGGCGCATGCGGTCAGCAGACTCGATTTGCCGGAGCCGGACGGTCCCACCAGATCGACGATCTCGCCGCGTTCCATGCTGAAGGACAGGTTGTCGAACACCGTGCGTTCGTTGTCCGCCGGCGATTGCGCGGGAACGACGCAGGACACGGATATGGCTTCGAAGAAGGATCGCATATTCATCCAGTCTAGTCGGGGTCACGTGGGAAACCCCAGCGTTCACTTCCTGTATACCCGGTGTGGCATAATAGCCAAGGCAATTTTTGGGCTTTGCCTAAGCTAGTTTGAATTTGAAATAGGTGAATAACGTGGCACAGACTACTAACGACATCAAGAACGGATCCGTCCTGAACCTGGACGGCCAGCTGTGGACCGTCATGAAGTTCCAGCACGTCAAGCCGGGCAAGGGCCCCGCCTTCGTACGCACCACCATCAAGAACGTGCTCTCAGGCAAGATCGTCGACAAGACCTTCAACGCAGGCATGAAGATGGAATTCGAGACCGTCGACAACCGCACCCTCCAGTACTCCTACGAGGACGGCGACAACTTCGTGTTCATGGACATGACCACCTACGATCAGATCATGGTTCCGAAGACCCTTCTGGGCGACAAGGCCAAGTTCCTGCTCGAAGGCACCGACTGCCTGGTCTCCTTCCACGACGGCACCCCGCTGAGCGTTGACCTGCCGGGCTCCGTGGTCCTGACCATCACCCACACCGAGCCGGGCCTGCAGGGCAACCGCTCCAACGCCGGCACCAAGCCGGCCACCGTTGAGACCGGAGCCGAGATTCAGGTCCCGCTGTTCATCAATGAGGGCGACCGCGTCAAGATCAACACCGAGGATGGTTCCTACACCGGCCGCGAGAACAACTGATCTCCGCATCCTCAACAGACGACCGACCGTATAAAGGACTAGGACAGCAGCAGTATGGCACGTTCCACCGCGCGCAAAAGGGCTCTGAACACCCTGTACGAAGCCGACGAAAAAAGCCAGGATATTCTCTCCCTGCTTGACGAACGCATCGCACATCCCGGTGCCCAGACCCCGCTTCCCGACTATGCCATTGAAATCGTCAAGGGCGTGGCCGAGCACCGTCGTCAGATCGACATGACCCTGGACGAACACTCCACGGGTTGGAAGGTCCGCCGTATGGGAGTGGTCGATCGCAACATTCTGCGTATCGCCGCTTGGGAGATTCTGTTCAACGATGATGTGCCGGACAAGGTCGCTATCGACGAGGCTCTGGCATTGGCCAAGACCCTGTGCGATGACGATTCGCCCGCTTTCATCCATGGCCTGCTGTCTGCGGTGTGCACCGCCAAGAACGCAGCACCGGCACCGGAGTCCGTGACGGAAGAGGCCGATGAGGAATCGTCCGATTCCGATGCCGCCGCATCCGATCCGACCGATGAGGGCGATGTTTCCGATTCGTCCGGTGCATCCGACGAGCCCGCTGCCCCGTCCGCTGAGATTCAGCCGACGGTCGATTAGTCATTTGTTGTTCAGCCTCCCCATTCGGGAGGCTTTTTCATGGGCGGACACTTGTGTCGCCGTACATTCTCAAGTCGGCACCTTGCCGACAGCCCCGCCAGCGGGGTGAGACTTTGCGCCCAACGGCGTGTGAGTCTGCGCTGGCCGTTAACCTTGGTACGAATACCCGAAAAACATAAGGGGGTTTTGGTGAGCCAGAACGAGTCCGGGACCATCGCAATTCCGATGTATGACAAGGACGATGCAGTCCTCGTTTTGGAAGACGGACAGGTATATGTGGGGGAGCCGTACGGCGCCCTCGGTGAGACGACCGGTGAGATCGTCTTCGCCACCGGTATGACCGGATACCAGGAGACGCTCACTGATCCGAGCTACGATCGCCAGATCGTTGTGCAGACGTTCCCGCACATCGGCGATACCGGCGTCAACAGCGAAGACCCTGAGTCCTCCCGCATCTGGGTTGCCGGATACATTGTGCGTGATCCCTCTCCGAACGTGAGCAACTGGCGTGCCGAAGGCAGCCTTGATGACGACCTCGCCAAGAACGGCATCGTCGGCTTGAGCCACATCGACACCCGCAAGCTGGTGCGTCACCTGCGTTCCGCAGGCGTGATGCGCGCCGGCATCTTCTCCGGCGACGCCCTGACCGACCAGGCCACCGGCGCGCTCAAGACCATCGAGCAGCTGCTCGAAGACGTCAAGAACACACCGCAGATGCAGGGCCTGAGCCTGTACGACGAAGTGTCCACCAAGGAGACCTACACCATCGAGCCGTGCGGCGAGTACGAAGGCAAGGAGCCGCTGTACACCGTGGCCGCCGTGGACCTCGGCATCAAGGGCATGACCCCGCACCGCATGGCCGAACGCGGCTGCCGCGTGCACGTGGTGCCCTCCACCATCACCTTCGCCGAAATCGAGAACCTGAACCCGGACGGCGTCTTCTTCTCCAACGGCCCGGGCGACCCGGAACAGGCCGGCCCCGAAATCGAGCTGCTGCGCCAGGTGCTCGACGCCGGCTACCCGTTCTTCGGCATCTGCTTCGGCAACCAGCTGCTTGGCCGCGCGCTCGGCTTCGGCACCTACAAGCTCAAGTTCGGCCACCGTGGCATCAACCAGCCGGTCAAGGATCTGACCACCGGCAAGGTTGAGGTCACCGCCCACAACCACGGCTTCGCGGTCGACGCCCCGATCGGCAAGCAGGTCGACGCGCCGTTTGAAAACGGCAAGTACGGCAAGGTGTTCGTCTCCCACATCGATCTGAACGACGACGTGGTCGAAGGCCTGCAGTGCGTGGACATCCCCGCATTCTCCGTGCAGTACCACCCGGAGGCCGCAGCAGGCCCGCACGATGCGGCCTACCTGTTCGACCGTTTCTGCGAACTTATGAAGAACAACTCCAAGGAAGGTAAGTGATATGCCGAAGCGCACCGACATCAAATCCGTGATGGTCATCGGCTCCGGCCCGATCGTGATCGGTCAGGCTGCGGAGTTCGATTACTCGGGCACCCAGGCATGCCGCGTCCTTCGTGAGGAAGGCATCCGCGTCATCCTCGTCAACTCCAACCCGGCCACCATCATGACCGACCCGGAGATGGCCGACGCCACCTACATCGAGCCGATCGCCACTCCGATCCTCGAGCAGATCATCGCCAAGGAACGCCCCGACGCGCTTCTGCCCACCCTGGGCGGCCAGACCGCACTCAACGCCGCCATGGCGCTGGGCGAGGCCGGCGTCCTGAAGAAGTACGACGTCGAACTGATCGGTGCCTCCCTGGAAGCCATCGACCGTGGCGAGGACCGTGAACTGTTCAAGAAGGTCGTTGACGAGGCCGGCGCCGAATCCGCCCGCTCCGACATCGCCCACAGCATCGAGGAAGTCGACAAGATCGCCGAGAAGTTCGGCTACCCGCTGGTTGTGCGCCCGAGCTTCACCATGGGCGGCCTGGGCTCCGGCATCGCCCACAACGAGGAGGAGCTGCACCGCATCGCCGGCGCCGGCATCCATTACTCGCCCACCGACGAGGTCCTGATCGAAGAGGGCATCGAGGGCTGGAAGGAATTCGAGCTCGAGCTTATGCGCGACCGCAACGACAACGTCGTGGTCGTCTGCCCGATCGAGAACGTCGACCCGGTCGGCGTGCACACCGGTGACTCCATCACCGTGGCCCCCTGCTTCACCCTGACCGACCGCGAATACCAGAAGCTGCGCGACATCGGCATCGCCATCATCCGCGGCGTGGGCGTGGACACCGGCGGCTGCAACATCCAGTTCGCCGTCCATCCGAAGACCGGCCGCCTCATCGTCATCGAGATGAACCCGCGCGTCTCCCGTTCCTCCGCACTGGCCTCCAAGGCCACCGGCTTCCCGATCGCCAAGATCGCCACCAAGCTGGCCCTCGGCTACACGCTCGACGAGATTCGCAACGACATCACCCAGTCCACGCCGGCCTCATTCGAGCCGACCATCGACTATGTGGTCACCAAGGTGCCGCGCTTCGCCTTCGAGAAGTTCCCGGGCGCCGACCCCACCCTGACCACCTCCATGAAGTCCGTGGGTGAAGCCATGGCCCTGGCCGGCAACTTCCAGGAGTCCCTCGGCAAGGCCATGCGTTCCATCGACAAGCGCCACATGGGCTTCAACTGGGATGGCGAAAAGCCGTCCGCCGAGGAAGTGGCCGAACTGCTTGAGGCCATCCACACCCCGACCGAACACCGTTACCTGCAGCTCATGCGCGCCATCTGGGGCGGTGCCACGCTGGAGCAGGTGTTCGCGGCCACCAAGATCGACCCGTGGTTCCTGAAGCAGATCTTCCTCATCAACGAGACCGCCATGACGGTGCGCGAGGCCGAGACCCTGACCCCGAAGCTGCTCAAGAAGGCCAAGCTCGCCGGTCTGTCCGACGTGCAGGTGGCCCACCTGCGTGGCTTGGGCGATGAAGGCGAGAACACCATCCGCGAGCTGCGCTGGACCTACGGTCTGCGCCCGGTCTACAAGACCGTCGACACCTGCGCCGCCGAGTTCGACGCCGCCACGCCGTACTACTACAGCTGCTACGCCGACGAAACCGAGCTGCGCCCGCGCGAGCGCGAGGCCGTGATCATCCTCGGCTCCGGCCCGAACCGCATCGGCCAGGGCATCGAGTTCGACTACACGTGCGTGCACGCCGTGCAGGAGCTTGGCAAGGACTATGACACCATCATGGTCAACTGCAACCCGGAGACCGTGTCCACTGATTACGACATGTCCGACCGCCTCTACTTCGAGCCGCTCACCTTCGAAGACGTGCTCGAGATCTACGAGGCCGAGAAGAAGATGGGCCCGGTCAAGGGCGTCATCGTCCAGCTCGGCGGCCAGACCCCGCTGTCCTTGGCCGCGCGTCTGAAGGCCGCCGGCGTGCCGATTCTCGGCACCACCCCGGAATCCATCGATCTGGCCGAGAATCGTGAGCTGTTCGGCGAGGTGCTCAAGAAGGCGGAGATGAACGCCCCGCGTTACGGCACCGCCCTGAGCCTCGAAGAGGCCATGGACGCTGCCCACCGCATCGGATACCCGGTGCTCGTGCGCCCGAGCTACGTGCTTGGCGGCCGCGGCATGGAAATCGTCTACGACGACAAGCAGCTCACCAAGTACGTGGACCGCGCGCTTGCCGAAGCCAAGGCCGATACCGTGGTCTCCGGCCGCCTGCCCTCCCCGCTGCTCATCGACAAGTTCCTGCAGGACGCCATCGAGATCGACGTCGACGCCCTGTTCGACGGCGAGGAACTGTACATCGGCGGCATTATGGAGCACGTCGAGGAGGCCGGCGTCCACTCCGGTGACGCCGCCTGCACCCTGCCCCCGTCCACCCTGTCCGACGACCAGATCCGCCGCCTGCGCGAAGGCACCTACGCCATCGCCAAGGGTTGCCACGTGCAGGGTCTGATCAACGTGCAGTACGCCTTCATGGCCAACACGCTGTATGTGATCGAGGCCAACCCGCGTGCCTCCCGTACCGTGCCGTTCGCCTCCAAGGCCACCGGCGTGGCGCTGGCCAAGGCCGCCGCCCGCATCATGGCCGGCGAGACCATCGCCGACCAGCGCGCCAACGGTCTGCTGCTGCCCAAGGGCGATGGCGGCGACATCCACCCCGGCCAGCAGGTCGCGGTCAAGGAATCCGTGCTGCCGTTCAAGCGCTTCCGCACCCCGGTGGGCAAGACCGTCGACATCCTGCTCGGACCTGAGATGCGTTCCACCGGCGAGGTCATGGGCTTCGACCGTGACTTCCCGCACGCCTTCGCCAAGAGCCAGCTCGCCGCCTACGACGGTGGCCTGCCGACCCACGGCAACGTGTTCATCTCCGTGAACGACACCGACAAGCGTCAGCTGCCGTTGATTGCCGTGCGTCTCGAGGAACTCGGCTTCAAGATCTGGGCCACCGAGGGCACCGCCTCCGTGCTCAGCCGGTACGGCATCGAGTCGAACATCGTGGATAAGATCAGCACCCGCGTGGACACCGATCCGGAGGCGCCGGTCGAAGTGCATCACGCCGCCGGATCCGTGGGCAAGAACGTGGTCGATCTCATCGAGGAGGGCAAGATCGACATGATCCTCAACACGCCGAACTCGCGCGGCTCCCGGTCCGACGGGTATTCCATCCGCGCCGCCGCCATTGCCGCCGATCTGCCGCAGTTCACCACCATCACCGAGTTCCAGGCCGCACTGCTCGCTATCGAGGCCGTGAAGCATAATGATTATCAGATCATGAGCATTCAGGAGCATTCGAAGCAGTTGTTCGAATTGGAGCGACGGGAGTTCTGATGACTACACCCAGCAGTGAGGAATTGCAGGCACAACGTTCGGATTTCGGTCTGCGATTAAGCAATTCAATGGCCAAATACGGGCCACTGTGTGTGGGCATTGACCCGCATCGCAAGCTCCTCACCGACTGGGGATACAACGTCGATGCCGAAGGCGCCGAACTCTTCTCCATGCGTATGCTGCAGGCCGCCAACGGGCGCGCCGCAGCAGTCAAATTCCAGACGCCGATGTTCGAGCGTTACGGGGCCAAGGGCTTCGAAGCGCTCGAACGCGTGCTGTACGCGGCACGCCAGATGGGCGTCATCACCATCGTGGATTGCCTGCATGGAGGCCTGTCCACCACGATTTCCGCCATCGCGGACGCCTACTTCAAACCCGGCGCCCCGATGCTGGCCGACGCCATCACCCTGCTGCCGTACTATGGCGCGCGCTCGTTGAACGGCTTGATTACCGAAGCGTTGGAAAACGGACGCGGTGTGTTCATCGCCTCCCTGACTTCCAATCCGGAAGGCATGAGTCTGCAGACCGCGCTGCGCCAGAGCGGCGACTACAAGGGGCGCACTGTGGCCTACGGCATCGCCTCCACCGCACAGAAGCACAACGTGGATATCGAAGGCATGGGCTCGGTGGGCCTTATCATCGGCGCCACCATCGGCCAATGGACGCAGGATTCCGGCGTGGACCCCTCCAAGTTCACCGGCCCGATTCTTTCCCCTGGCTACGGCTGGCAGGGCGCCGAGGCCAAGGACCTGAAAACCGTGTTCCGCGGTACGCGCGGCAACGTGTTGGTCACCGTGTCCCGCTTCATCGCCTCGCACGGGCCGGATATCGCCGCATTGAGCCAGGCCACCGAGTCGATTGCGCTCGACGTGCGCCAGGCCCTGATGGAGGCCACCGCCGAAGGCGCGGAGAATCAGTGATCAGAACGGAATCAGATGTCGCGGCATGCGTACGTGTGTATCTCATCGCGTACATCGCATCACGATTCATATTCTTCCCTGTTCGTCGGGGCTGTAACAGTTACCGGTCATCTCGCCGGTGAGCCGTTACCACATTGGATTCATAATCGCTGCACACCACATCATCTCCGGAGGAACCCATGACTGAAAACACCCATGCCGGCCGTCTAATCGTCCTGACTGGCCCCACCGCAGTAGGTAAAGGCACTGTGGAGGCCAAGCTGCGCGCCGACCACCCCGAAGTGTGGGTGTCCGTTTCCGCCACCACGCGCGCTCCGCGCCCCGGCGAGGTTGATGGCGTCAACTACTGGTTCCTCACCGAAGACGAGTTCCTGGCCCGCGAAGCGGCGGGGGAGTTCCTGGAAACCGCCGTGGTGCACGGCATGGCCCACTATGGTACATTGCTGGCTCCGGTGGAGGAGCATCTGGCTGCCGGCGTGCCAACAATTCTGGAAATCGATTTGCAGGGCGCCCGCCGCGTCAAGCAGCGCGCCGCCGAACTCGACTTGGAAGTGGTGTACGTGTTCATCGCGCCGCCGAGCTTTGAAGAGCTCAAGCGCCGTCTGATCGGCCGAGGCACCGAAACCGCCGAACAGCAGGCCCGTCGCCTGGAAACCGCCAAAGTGGAGCTCGCCGCCGAAAACGAATTCGACGTCACCATCGTCAACGAAACCGTCGATCAGGCCGCCGCCGACCTCTGGTCCGTCATCGCCAAGGAATACGGGCTGTAACGTGTGCGAATAGGTTCTGTTCGTACTGAGATGTCCATGCTTGGCATGGCGTGCTCATGTGATTATGCGTGTTCAGTCCCTGCCAGTCGGCCCTCACAATAGGGGGAGAGCCTGACGGCAGGGACTGATTCATACCGATACAAAGGGGCATGCGCCACCATTGTTGCGTCAACTGTTTGATATGCAAATGGGGCACATGCATGTGTGCGCCATCTTCCAAAAACGTCGAATTATGCAAATGGGGGCACGAATAGGTGTCGGCGTGATGTGGTGTGGTGCGATGCTGCAGGTGCGGTGTGACATGGTGTGGGATGCCAGCGGATTTCGGGTGTTTTTCCTCTGGCGTCCCACAGAACCTGATGTACGGTGCCGTCGCCGGTTTGTGGGATTGGCAGAATTCCAATGGTTCTGTGGAATGGGGTGCGGGATGCCAGCCGTGTGCATCGTTTGACGTGCGTGGCGTCCCGCACGGTTGCGGGACGCCGGCCCCAAATTGGCCGCTAACCGTGTGGTATCCCGCATTTCTCCGATATGCGAGAGGAATCCGTCCACTATAAGGACTCTAGCCCAGCGACTAATAGTTTTTCCTCTATGTGCGAATAATACGGGCTGTAAACTACCGCTTTACCACCAACTGCTGGTGGAGAATTTCGGTGCTGTTTCTGGCCGGCGCCTGCTTCCAACGGATCGCTTCGGATTCGTGATGCTCGGTGACATAATGCCGCATCCATTCGAAGCACTGCTGGGTTTGGATGGCATCGCTTAATGCGCGGTGCTCCTCATTGTCCGCGATGCCGAAGCGTACGATCAGGTCGGCCAGACGGTGATGCCGCTGCGCGGGGAACAGGGCGCGGCTGATCTGCATCGTGTCATAATCCGCGCAGGCAAAGCCGCAGCCGGCGATATGCCGGGTGTTGTAATCCAGGAATCGCAGATCGAAGCTGACGTTATGACCGACAATCGGCTCAACGGCGGGACTGGCAGCCGGGGTAGCGAGCCATGCGATGAATCGGGGAAGCACCTCGTCAATCGGATCGAGGTCGGCCACCATCGCATCGGTGATGCCGGTCAGCGTGGTGATCTGACGCGGAATCGGCCGCAAGGGATTCACCAGCTGCTGGAATTGATCGACGATATGCCCCTTCCGCACGCGCACGGCACCGATTTCCGTGATGGCGCAACTGTTCGGGTAAAAGCCGGTGGTCTCCAAATCCAGCGCCACATAATCGGTGGGGAAGACGGCATCGTCCATGGCGATTCGCCCGCCGGCACCATGATTGGGCTGGGATGGTTGGCCGAAAACGGTAATGCCGGAAGTGGTCACGGAGGCTCCTCATATCAGTCGGTGTTCGGTGACTTATTGTACCGGCAGCCCGGTCTGGCGATACAATTTTTCCCTCCCGGATTTTCTCGGATATATTGGTTAGGCGGCCGGCAATTGCGCGGCGCATCGGGAAGGGAGCACAGCTGATGAAACAGATAGTGGCAGGCATCGTGGCGCATGTGGACGCGGGCAAGACCACGCTGTCCGAGGCGCTGCTCTACCGCACCGGTGAGATCCGCAAATTGGGGCGAGTGGATCACGGCGATGCGTTTCTGGACACCAATTCCTTGGAGAAGGCGCGAGGCATCACGATCTTCGCGCACCAAGCGTTGGTTGAACACGGCGACCTGCGACTGACCTTGCTGGATACGCCGGGGCACGTGGACTTCGCAGCCGAAACCGAACGGGTGCTGCGCGTGCTTGATTACGCGATTCTTGTGGTCTCCGGCACGGATGGCGTGCAAGGCCATACCGAGACACTGTGGCGTCTGCTGGCCAGATACGGTGTGCCGACGTTCATCTTCGTCAACAAGTGCGACGCCGCCGGATTCGCCCGCGAGGCCATTCTGACACAGTTGCGCAAACGCCTGAGCGATGCGATATATCCGTTGCCGGCAATGGAACAGTTCACTGAGGGCAGCGCGGTACCGTTGGACGCGTTCGCCGAAGACATCGCCACCCTGGACGAGGAGGCGATGAACGACTATCTGGAACATGGCGTGCTGTCCGTGGGCAGATTGCGATCGATGATCGCCGTACGTGAGCTGTTCCCCGTATATTTCGGCTCGGCATTGAAACTCGAAGGGGTCGAGGAATTCCTGGACGGGCTGGAGACGTTCACCCGCGAACGTGAATGGCCGGCCGCCTTCGCCGCACGCGTGTTCAAGATCGCCCACGACGGCCAGCACAACCGTATGACGTGGCTGCGCGTCACCGGCGGTGCGCTCAAAGCCAAGGAGATCGTCTCCTCATCCTCGTGCGCCGCGGCGTCGACACCGTCGCCAGCGCAGGAGGATGATGGCATGGCGTGGTCCGAGAAAGTCGATCAGGTGCGCATCTACAATGGCGCCAAATTCGAGACGGTCACCGAAGTGCCGGCCGGCTCGGTATGCGCGGTGACCGGACTGACGCGGACCTTCCCCGGCGAAGGGCTGGGAGCGGAACCGGACGCCGAATCGCCGTCGCTGCAACCCGTGTTGACCTACACGGTGTTGCCCGCCGGAGCTGAATCCGATACGGCCGGCACCTCGGGAGCGGCCAAACGCGGTGGCACTGGCCATGACAGCGTGAATCGGGACGATGCCGAGCATGATGCCGCCAAGTCGGGAACCGGCCGCAATGAGGAGAACGACACTGCCGGCCAAGACGCAGAGACGGACAATAGCTCGCCGGCCCTTCCCCAGTTCGATGATCTGACCTTGCATAAGGTCATCACCGCATTGCGTGAGCTGGAAGACGAAGACCCGTTGTTGCATGTGGTGTGGGTGGAACGGCTGGCCGAGATTCATGTGCAATTGATGGGCGCAGTCCAGCTGGAAATCATCCAGCAGACCCTGCACGACCGGTTCGGTCTGGATGTGTCCTTTGGCCCCGGCTCCATCCTGTACCGTGAGACCATCACTGCGCCGGTCGAAGGCGCAGGTCATTTCGAACCGCTCCGTCATTATGCCGAAGCGCATATCCTGCTGGAACCAGGGGAGCCGGGCAGCGGAGTCACTGTGGGCTCGGCCCTGTCCGAAAATGATTTGGACCGCAATTGGCAACGGCTGATTCTGACCCACCTGACCGAGCGTGAGCATCTCGGTGTGCTCGTTGGCGCGCCGCTCACCGATATCAAGATGACTTTGGTGGCTGGCCGCGCGCATCTGAAGCATACCGAAGGCGGCGACTTCCGCCAAGCCACCTATCGTGCAATTCGTCAGGGGCTCATGGAAGCCAGAGCTGGAGTCAGTGGCCGGCCCGAGACGCCGGTCGAGAGCCGGCCGGACACCACAGGGGAGGGCAACTGCCGACTGCTGGAACCGTGGTACCGATTCCGGCTCGAAGTGCCCGCAGACATGATCGGCCGTGCCATGAGCGACATCCAGCGCATGGCCGGCACCTTCGAATCCCCGGTCACCGATGGCGAATACGCCGTGATCGAAGGCGAGGCGCCGGTGTCCGAAATGCGCGACTATGCGATGGATGTGAACCAGTACACGCACGGCCATGGCCATTTCTCCGCCACCTTCGGCGGCTACAAGCCATGCCATGACGCCGAACAGGTCATCGCAGCCGCCGCCTACGATCCCGAAGCCGATCTGGACAACACCCCCGACTCGGTCTTCTGCGCCCACGGTGCTGGCTACCCCGTCAAATGGTACAAAGTCCCCGAATTCGCCCACGTAGACTACGCCATGTGATGTCGAATCACCAAATCTGCGGACGAATGAATCCGCTGGCCTCCAAGAATCGCTGAATATCGCGCATTTCCGGCATATTAATCGAATGGGCCATGCCCGGATACACCTGTTCGGTCAACGTGCCGTGCTCGCGCCAGAACTCACCCATCGCCGCCACCTGCGCGGCAGAGAAAATATCATCGATGGCACCATGCCCGTAGAACACGGGCGGCTTCAACGAAGCCAATTCGGCATCGCCCGCAACGGACCCCGGTGCCAGCCATCCAGAGCAGGAGACGGCTGCGGCATATCGTTTCGGATTGAAACGCAGCAGATGCGCGGCCAAGAGGCCGCCCTGCGAGAATCCCATGGCAACCACCGGCCGAGTGGCGGGAATATGCTCCGCGACCCATGAATCAATGGCTTGGGCGGCCTCAGCCGCCTGCTTGTCCAACGATTCGCCCTCCGGCACACCCTCATGCGTCCACGAGCCGAACCATGTATATCCCATGCCATAGGCGATGGGTGCCTGCAAACTGGCGTAATCAGCCGAACCGGCACCGCAATAGTTCAGCAAATCGGGCAGATCGTATTCATTGGATCCCCAGCCGTGCAGCAGCACGAACACCGGGGCGGTTTCAGGACCGGTCAAACGGGTCAGAGCTTTGGTAATCTTCATAGCCTCAGTGTATCCACCGTTTAGGCGACAATATTGCCCTGATGTTCGCCCATCGAGTAACGTCCCATAAGTAATGCATATAGCGTAGCGGCCATGCCACGTGTTCTGATACTCTACGATGACACGGCAAGGGGGCCGTGGCAGGTATGTTCGCCCCCGAAATCGTACATGGGCGGCTAAGACCGTTTATGCGCAGGAGAAGAAACGAGAAGCAAAGGAAGGAGCGCGCCCGATGACATTCGATTGGTCGTTCGTGCAGCGTTACGCGCCTTTCTTCGTCAATGGCACATTGATGACCTTATTCATATCCGTGTTTGGCATACTGCTTGCCGTCGCGGTGGGTCTGGTCTGCGCTGGCGTGGAAATCGCGCGTATTCCGGTCGCCCGGCAAATCGTAAGAATCTATATCGAACTCAGCCGCAATACGCCATTGCTGGTACAGCTGTACTTTCTGTACTTCGGCCTGCCCAAACTCGGCGTAGTATGGTCCGCCGAAACCTGCGCGATAGTCGGCCTCGGATTCCTGGGCGGTTCCTACATGGCCGAGGCGATGCGCGGCGGATTGGAAGCGGTGCCCAACGTGCAGCGCGAAACCGCATACGTACTGGGACTGACCTCCACGCAAACCATCACCCGAGTCATTCTGCCGCAGGCGGTGTCCACCGCCATTCCAGGCGTAGTGGCCAATGTGATCTTCCTGTTCAAGGAATCGAGCGTCGTCTCCGCCATTGCGCTCGCCGACGTGATGTATATGGCCAAAGATCTGATCGGCATGTACTACAGCACCTATGAGTCGCTGTTCATGCTGATTGTGGCGTATCTGGTGATTCTGCTGCCGATTTCCATCTTTGGCACATGGCTGGAGAGGAGGTTCGATTATGGACGGCGCTGAAATACTGCTCCAGCCGGGCGTATTCCCACGTCTGCTGCAAGGCCTATGGGTCACCGTGTGGATAGCCGGCGTATCCGTAGGCGCGTCCATCCCGGTCGGCCTGTTGGTGGGCTGGCTGATGACGCTGAAGAACCCCGTGATCCGGGCCGCGATGCGCATCTACCTCGACTTCATCCGCATTATGCCTCAGCTGGCGTTACTGTTCCTTGCCTACTACGGTTTTGCTCGATGGTTCGATTGGAATCTCGATGCCACCGGTGCCTGCGTGCTGGTGTTCATCCTGTGGGGAGGCGCCGAGCTGGGCGATCTGGTGCGTGGCGCATTGCAGTCGATTCCCAAAGTGCAGTACGAATCGAGCTACGTACTGGGGTTGAGCCCGTGGCAGGCTTTCTCCCGGGTGATTCTGCCGCAGGCAGTTCGCCGTATGCTGCCGGCATCCGTGAACTTGGCGACACGTATCGTCAAAACAACATCGTTGGCCGTGCTGCTCGGTGTGGTCGAGGTCATCAAGGTCGGCCAGCAGATTATCGACGCGAACCGATTCCAATTCCCGACCGGAACCTTGTGGATTTATGGCGTGATTTTCTTTATGTACTTCATCGTGTGCTGGCCGCTGTCCATTGTGGCCCGCCGACTGGAAAAGAGGTGGTCGAATGACTGAACCCGAAACGACCTGCAAGGGTTTCGAGGTGGATCATCTGATCAAACAGTATGCGAATGCCGACAAGCCGGTGCTGGACGACATCTCCTTCAAGGTGGAGCATGGTTCGGTGCTCGTGGTGCTGGGTCCTTCCGGCTCGGGCAAGTCGACGCTGCTGCGCACCATCGCCGGTTTGGAACCGATTCAGGGCGGCACGATTTCCATCAACGATCAGGTGATCGATACCGGAAAACCCGGCACGGAACGAGCCGGACGATCCGACCGGTCCAGTGAACTGCGCACTCGTATCGGCATGGTGTTCCAAAGCTATGATTTGTTCCCGAACAAAACGGTGCTCGGCAACATCACCATGGCGCCGGTGCTCGTGCAGAAGCGAGACAAGGCCGAGGTGGAGGCTGAAGCAATCCGGTTGCTTGGCCGTGTGGGACTTGCCGATCGCAAGGACTCCTGGCCGCACGAATTGTCCGGCGGTCAGCGCCAGCGTGTGGCCATTTGCCGTGCGCTGGTTCTGCATCCGGAAGTACTGCTGCTCGATGAGATCACGGCGGCTCTCGACCCCGAAATGGTGCGTGAAGTGCTCGACGTGGTGCTCGAACTGGCCAAGTCCGGGCAGACGATGCTTATCGTCACCCACGAGATGCAGTTCGCGCGAGCCATCGCCGACCACATCATCTTGCTGGATGGCGGGCACATCGTCGAGGAATCGTATGATGCGCAGGCATTCTTCGAACACCCGCAAACCGAACGTGCGCAGCAGTTCCTGCACACCTTCGAATTCGAGTGATTCGATTGTGCCATATCGACGTATTTGAGAAGAAATATCAATAACAACAAGAGAAGGAGAACTCAATGAGTATCAAGGTTGGGAGATCATTCAAAGCACTGATTGCCGCAGGTGCGGCATTGGTAATGGCGGCATCCATGGCCGCATGCGGTCCGTCCGCAGGCACCCCGAGCGAAGCGAAGTCCTCTGACACAGGCAACAGCTCCAGCGCCAACGCCAAGGCCCGCAGCCTCGACGAGATCAAGAAGAGCGGCAAGATCAAGATTGCCGTCTTCTCCGACAAGGCACCATTCGGCTACGTGGACAAGGACGGCAAGTACCAGGGCTATGACGTCTACTTCGCCGAACGACTGGCCAAGGATCTGGGTGTGAAACCGGAATACACGTCGGTCGATCCGGCCGCCCGTGTGGATGTGCTCACCTCCAACAAGGTCGATTTGGTGCTCGCCAACTTCACCGTCACCGAGGAGCGCAAGGGCAAAGTCGATTTCGCCAAGCCGTACATGAAGGTTGCGCTCGGCGTGGTCTCCCCGCAGAACGCGCCGATCACCGACGTCGGCCAGCTGGACGGCAAGACCCTGATCATCGCCAAAGGCACCACGGCCGAAACCTGGTTCGAGAAGAACGCACCGAACGTCAAGCTGCAGAAGTACGACCAGTACGCCGATGCCTACAACGCACTGCTGGACGGCCGCGGCGACGCCTTCTCCACCGACAACACCGAGGTGCTCGCCTGGGCCAAGGCCAACAAGGGATTCAAGGTCGGCATCACTCGGCTCGGCGACGACGACACCATCGCCCCGGCGGTGCAGAAGGGCAACCAAGAACTGCTGGACTTCGTGAACGATGAGATCGTCAAACTCGGCAAGGACGACTTCTTCCACAAGGATTATCAGGAGACCCTGGCACCGGTGTACGGCGATGAGGTCAATCCCGACGAGATCGTGGTCGAAGGCGGTGAGGTCTGACGGACGGGTTCCGCCCAGCCGTTTGAACCGGATGGGGACTGGATTATATCGCTTCATAACCAACACATATAGCAACGCCGGCCTTCGGGCCGGCGTTTTGCGTTAAGGTCGTAACCGTGCCGCGCGGGAACGGCTTCGCGCAGATGACGCAACATTTTAAGGGGGTGCGCAATGACCAGATTCAATACTCAGCTCGTCCACGGACTGCCGGTTGACGACAATGACACCGGAGCCGTGAACCCGCCGATCTACAATTCGACGACATATGCCTTTGAGAGGGTCGATGCGATGCCCCGTTACGACTATGCGCGCAGCGGCAATCCCACACGTGACTTCCTGGAACAGCAGATCGCCCAGCTTGAGCAGGGAACGCGCGGTTTTGCGTTCGCCTCCGGCTTGGCGGCGATTCATGCCGTGCTCAGCATTTTCAAGCCCGGCGACCGTATTATTGTAGGGGACAACATTTACGGTGGGTCGTATTCGCAGCTCAATGAGTTCTTTACCCGTTGGGGCGTCGTGGTCGAATCAGTCAATACCCAGGACATTGCAGCGTTGGAGGCCGCCGTCAAGGGCGACCGCGCGAACGGCATCGCGCCTGCCCAAGCCGTCTACTTTGAAACCCTGACCAATCCGCTGCTCAAGGTCAACGACGTACGCGCCATCTCCGCAACAGCCCACCGTTACGGTGCGCTGTCCATCGTGGACAACACGTTCGTGACCCCGTACCTGCAGCAGCCGCTTTCCCTTGGCGCGGATGTGGTAATCCACTCCGCCACCAAGTACCTGGCCGGTCACTCCGACGTCAACGCCGGTCTCGTGGTCGTCTCCGGTGAGGATTTGGCCAATCGCGTGTACTTCGCCCAGAACCGTCTTGGAGGGGTACTGGCGCCCACTGAATGCGATTCGGTGCGCCGCGGCATCCAGACATTGGCCCTGCGCATGGACCGGCAGCAGGAGAATGCGAATGCCATCGCGCGGTACCTGCTCGCGCATCCGCTGGTCAAGTCCGTTCATTACCCGGGCCTGCCGGGGGCCGGTGACCAGCGACTTGCCGCCAAGGGACTGAAGGGTGCCGGTGGTGTGCTGAGCTTTGAAGTAGTGCCTGGTGTGGACCCGGCGGATGTGCTCAACAATCTGCACATCTTCCGATTGGCTGTGTCCCTTGGTGCCGTGGAATCGCTTGCGGAACTGCCTTGCCGCATGACGCATTTCGAACTGCCCCGGGAGGAGCGTCTGAAGATCGGCATCACCGATGAGCTGGTGCGTCTCGCCGTCGGCATCGAGGATGCGAACGATCTGATCGAAGACCTCGGACAGGCTTTCGATATCGCCTATGCCCGATACAGGGAACGCCACATCGACTCCGATGTACTTGGCGCATTGACTCCGAAGGTGTTCGCTTGACGTGATATGGCCGTATGTGCCGTTACGATGGATGCGATGGGAAGCCGCGGACGAAGCGCGGCGCGCAGAAAGGACATGGCATGGCCATTGATGTGTACGGCGCCACATGGTGTGGAGATTGCCGTCAGGCGAAGAACACGTTGGATGAGCTGGGTGCGGCGTATATCTGGCATAACATCGAAGAGGAGGACGGTGCCGCCGATCGTGCCGTGGCCATCAGCGGCCAGCAGCATATTCCGGTGGTGCTGTACGATGATGGCTCCTTCCAGGTGGAGCCCTCCGCCAAGGACATCAGGAACAAGCTGCGGGAGTTGAATCTGCTGACTGACTGATTGGCAGGGCCCTCTTACGGCATGAGGCGTGTGCCACCGTTGGATTGGTGGCACACGCCTCATGCGTTGTTGCGGTTGTGTGTGGACCGTACTTACAGGCTTCTGAATCGCGCCTGGCCGATGGTCACATCGAAGGATTTGCCGGCGGGGGCGTCGTACTGCAGTTCGGTGATGGCGTTGCATTGACCCTGGACGAAGCGCCAGACACGATGCCCTCCCACATCGAGATCGAAATAGTGCTCATCGGGCCGGTCGGCGTCCCCTCCTTCCGTGAGACCCAAACCAAACACGTCGGACCAGTGCGCGGCCACCGCCGCGGGGTCGGGCACCGCGAAAATCGCGCGACGGGTGTCCACTTCGCCGATGGCATGCCGGTGCAGCAGTCCGCCGCTCTCGTAGCGGGCCAGTTGCTCGGATTCGCTCGCACCCCAATCGATGACGAACGGATAGCGCAGGCCCCGATCATCGCCCTTGATCCATAGCAACCGCCAGCGTATCTCCTCACCGGCGGCCGTCGTGCGATTGCCCGGAACGATATGGCCAAGATCAAGGCCTTTGGTCGTGAGCCGTTCGGCCGCCTGTTCGATGCCATGCACGTGCAATGCCGGACGATAGAATCCCACATACTCGGGCAGCAGCTCCCCGGCTTCATGGAATATCAGCCCATGGTCCGGCGTCTCCGACAAGGCTTCCTCGCGGTCGTACAATGCCAGGAACTCCAGATAGTTATCGGCGAAGTAGGCCAGGGAGTTCTCCGTGCCATGCCCCACATGCTTGCCGCCGTATTGGGAAGTCAGCCCTGCGTCGGCGAACGTCCGTTCGGCGGACTTGAGGTCATTCACGAATTCGACCGTATGGTCCCAGGTGAATTGTTGCGTCATGATCGGCTCCCGCCTTTACTTTGCATCGCCGCCGAGCGCCGTGGTGCGCTCGACCGCCGCCAGCACCGCGGATTGTATGGATGCCGCGAATCCGGTTTTGTTCAGGGTATATGCCTCGGTGATTCCCACTCCGCCGGGGGAGTTGTTGATATTGAGCAGCACTTGAGGCAGCACGTCTTTCTGTTTGAGGAATTCGGTGCCGCCGATGATGGTGTCGAGCGCGATGGCTCTGGCCGCGTCCCGGGGCAGACCGGCCAGCACACCGGCATCCACGTAGGCGTCGATGAAATGGTAGACGATGTTCGGCGGGTAAAAACCGGTGATTACGTCGATAAGTCGTTCCTCGACATACAGCACTTTGCCGAAAGTGTTGAGGAACGCATCCACGTCCTCGCGTGCCGCGGCCCCATTCAGCGCCACGCCGCTGTAACCGTAATCCACGGTGGTGAGTGTGTTCGGGATGATGCGGGCCACACGCCACCCATGGCCGAGCCCTTGCTCAAGCTTGGCGATGGTATAGCCGGCTACGATGGAGATCACCGTGGTCTTCGCCGGGTCGAAACGTCGCGCCACTGAAGCGGCTACGCCGGCGACATCGTCTTGCGGACGCACCGCGATTACCACGATGTCGGCATCCGGGGCGTCCGTCGGTGACGCCGTCTCGGTGTTGTACGTGGATGCCAGATATTCGGCGCGTTCCCGTGAGATTTCCTCAACCCAGATGTGGTCGACCGGATATGCGGCGGCCTTACGTCGCACCGCTTCTATGATGGCGCTCGGCATATTGCCTCCGCCGATGAAATACAGGTTCGCTCCCATCGGTTCACCTCTTCTGATGATGGATACGGATGTATGTCAGTTCCCGTAATACCGCATGGATTCCCGAACCGTCGTCGTTTCTTCCGAAATGGCATATAGGTGTTCTTGATAGGCACTTCAAGGATGCAATGATTTCGCGGATGGATAAGACGCTATAAGAAATGCCTGTAATACGTGGGCGGCATTCCGCTTGACATCGGCATCGCCGATGCGCTTCGATGACGGATAACGTTGCGAATCAGAAGAAGGGACCCCAATATGGTCAATCGTCGCGCCGACTTCCACGCCATCGTCAATCATCAGTCCCGGACGCCGTATCTGGTTAGCGCCTGGCAGCATCTTGTCGGTCATGAATACGGTGCCGAGGAATTCGCCAAGGCCACCATCGATTTCGTCAATCGCTGGGATTGGGAATGGGTGAAGATCAATCCGCGCGCCATATACTATGCCGAGGCTTGGGGCTCTCGGTACGATCGCAACGATTATGCCGGATTCGTGCTGCCGAAGAAGATCGGCGCCGCGATCACCGAACCGGATGATGTGCGTGGAGTCAAGGAACTCGACGTTCGTGACAATGAGTATTTCGCCGAGGCTCTGGCCGCCGCCGCCCTTATCCGGCATGGCCTTGAGGATCGTGCCGTGCTGCAGACCGTCTTTTCGCCATTGTCCGTCCTGCTGCAGATCGCCGATCTGCCGCTGTACCCGGGTGACGATTACGCCACCGCGACGCTCCGCGTCGAAGATCTGATCTTCAATCAGCCTGATGTCGCCAAGCTGGCGCTCGCCAACATCGCCCGCACACTCGCCTCCTATGCGCGTGCGTTGGTTCGTCCCGAATCCGAAGGCGGAGCGGGACTCGACGGCGTGTTCTACGCGCTCACCGGCACAGTGAGCGAGGGTTATTTCGACGCGCAACGCTATCTTGAATTCTCCGAACCATACGATCGCATCGTGATTGACGCGGTGCATCGCGCCAACCCGGACGCCGTGGTGCTGCTGCACACCTGTCGTGCTGAATCCCACCCGAATTGGTTCGACGTGAAGGGTGTGGACCTGCTGCAGTGGGATCAGTATCAACCGGGAAACCCGCAGGTGGATGCCGACCTGACGGCTGTGCCGGTCGCCGGTGCCCCGTACGACCTGTTCACGCCGGACGGTGACGTCGAACAGGTGCGCCGCGAATTGGCCAAGACCATCGCGCTTCGTACGGGCAAACCGTTTTTGCTGGCACCAAGCTGCACGGTTCCGACCCCGGCGGGCGACGAAGCGCTGCAGGCATTGAGCGACATCCGCGTGGGCTGAGCCGGTCCCCATTTACGCTTCATGATTATTCGAATAGAGAAGGGAACATCATGACCATCAAGACAATCATCCGTACGGCGATCGCATCCGTGGTCACTGCGGGAACACTGATTGGCGTCTCCGCATGCGGCCTTGGCGGGGATGCCGCCAGCGGTTCCAGCGACGACACCGTGAACATCGGAGTCATATATCCGAAGACCGGGCAATATGCGCAATACGGCAAACTGTTCCAGCAAGGCTTCGATCTGGCGGTTGCCAAGGTGAACAAGGATGGCGGCGTCAAGGGTAAGAAGCTTGGTCTTCGATACTATGACACGCAGTCCGATGCCAAGCAAGACGCCGCAGTGGCTCCCAAGATCGTGTCGGACAAGTCGATCATCGCCGTGGTGGGTGACTATGCCTCGCCCGCATCCTCGGCCGCGTCGCCCATCTTCCAGCAGGCCGGCCTCGTGCATTACGGTTTCAATAATTCGGCACCCACCTTTACCGATACCGGGGACCACGTATGGACTCCCCAAATCGGTCAGGACAAGTATCAGAAGACTAACGCGGATATAGTGGCCAAAAAAGCCAAGAGGATCGCGGTGGTCTACATCGAGAACGACTGGGGCAAACAGGCCTATCGGTACTTCAAGCAGGAGGCCGAGAAAAACGGTACCCAGATTGTGTACGAGTCCAGCTATCTGCCCGATTCCACCGACTTGTCGCCGATTCTGATTCCTGCGCGCGATGCCAAGCCTGACGCGGTGGTCGACATCGGCTACGGGCCGGACGGCGCTCTGGTGATCAATACCCTGCGCGACAAGCTGGGGTACGACGGCCTGTACTTCGGTGGTCAGGAAACCAAGGAGTTCCTCGATCTCGCCGGCAAAAACGCCGAGGGTTCGATCATCACCGGATCCTTCTCCGCCACCGGCACCAAGGACGCCAAGGCCCAGCAGTTCGTCAAGGACTTCAAGGCCAAGTACGGCAACAACCCGGGCAATTTCGAAGTGACCGCCTACGAGGCGATCATCGATCTGGCCTATGCCGCCAACAAGACCGAACCGACCCGTGAAGGCATACAGAAGGCGCTGCAGACCGTGACGGATTTCCCGCTCTACCAGGGCAATGGCGGCACGTTCAAATTCAATCGGCAGAGTCGTCGCGCCGATAACATCGATCCGATTCTGCTCATCGTCAAAGATGGCAAGTTCGAACAATACGAAGGTTGATTCCCCGGGCTTTCCCATACACCACGAACGAGGTAACGCACACAATGTTTGATGTTCTTTTCGCCGGACTGATACACGGCAGCGCCTATGCGCTGGTCGCAGTCGGCATGTCGCTGATCTTCGGCGTCACCAACGTGGCCAACTTCGCCCAAGGTTCCATCGTGGCCGTGGGCATGATGATCGCCTGGTGGCTCGGTTCGTCATGGGGATGGGGAATCGTGCCCACATTCGTGGCGGTGCTCGTGGTTACCGCACTGCTGGGGCTGATCATGAACGTGGCGATCATCGCTCCGCTTGAAGGCCGTAAACCGATTGCGGCGCTGCTCGCCACCATTGGCGTCGGCCAGGTGCTCGACAATGGTCTGCAGATCGTTTTCGGGCCACAGACCCGACCGTTCCCGAAACTGCTGCAGACCTATAACCTGCAAGTCGCCGGCGTGCGCTTCGGCACTTCGGACATCGTGATGGTGACGCTTGCCGTCCTCTCGATGCTTGGCTTATGGGCATTCCTCAAGTTCGGCAAAGCGGGGCAGGCCATTCGCGCCACTTCCCAGGATCCCGAAGCCGCCATGCAGATGGGCATCCCGGTGAAGGCCATCCGTAACCTCTCCTTTGTGATCGGTGCCGTACTCGCCGGCGTTTCCGGCATCTTCGTGGGCTTGTTCAACGGCAACATCAATCCGATGAACGGCGGCACCATTGGTATGACGGCGTTCGTGGCGGCCACGATCGGCGGTCTAGGCTCCATCCCGGGAGCCGTGGTCGGCGGTCTTGTGCTCGGTGTGGTGGAAGCGTTCGGCATCTCTCTATTCGGAGACGGTGCACATGACCTCATCACCTTCGGCGCGTTGATCATCATCCTCATCGTGAAGCCGCAGGGTCTGCTTGGGCCGAAGACCGATGTCAAATCCGAGCCGCTTACCGGCACGTTCCTGGGAGGCGGCAGGGCGGTCGCGCTGCCTTGGTGGGGTAATCTCATCGGTGCCGTGGCACTCGTATCCACCCCGTTCTTCTTCAATGACTACCTGTCCGGCGTGGGCACTCAGGTCGCCATCTATGCCATAGCCGCCGTGGGACTGACGTTGATTTCCGGCTCCGCAGGCCAAACGATTCTGGGCATGGCAGGACCGTTCGCCGTGGGTGCCTATGCCTCCGCGATTCTGGCCACGCAGGCGCATTGGCCCTTCCTGGTGGCGTTGCCCGCCGCAGGTGTGATCGCGGCGCTTGCCGCCTCGGTGCTCACCTTCCCCGTATGGAGGTTTTCCGGCCATTATGTCGCCATCGCCACCATCGGCGTAGGTGCGGTGATGGTGGCGATCATTCGCCTCGCCGAGCCGTTGACCAAGGGGTCTCTTGGCATTCAGGGCATTCCGTTCCCGAAGGTGTTCGGCGTCACGCTGTACACGCAGCAGATGATGTATCTGCTTGACGTGATCGTGCTGCTTGTCACGCTGGTCATCGTCATGCGTATCCGAACCGCTCATCTGGGGCGCGTGTTCGAGGCCGTGGGATCGGATCGCGAGGCTTCGGAGGCGCTGTCCATCCGCACTGGCGCCTATAAGGCGCTCGCGTATGCGCTTGCCGCGTTTTTCGCAGGTCTCGCCGGTTCGTTGCTCGCGCACCAGTACACGTACATTGATCCGACGATCTTCAACTCGAACATGTCGATTCTCATCCTGACCATCATCGTGCTTGGTGGTATGAACTCTCCGCTCGGCGCGGTGCTTGGCTCCATAGTGCTGATCGGAGCGCCCGAGTTGCTGCGTTTCGCCTCCGATGCGCGCATCCTGCTGTATGGCGTGCTGCTGGTGCTTGTCATCTTGTTCCGTCCCCAGGGCCTGTTCGCCCGGAAAGGCTGAGTCGCCATGACCGATTCCGAGACCGTATTTTCCACCGTAGACGCCGTGACCGGCATCGATATCGACAACGAATGCCTCGATAACGCGGATGATCTGGCTGAATATTCCGAAAGACACCGCCAGGCCGTCCTTGACGCGCCGGTGATGCTGCGCGTGCGCGAGCTCGACAAGTCCTTCGAGGGGCTGCATGCCGTCAACAAGGTCTCTTTCGACCTGCATCAAGGTGAGGTCATTTCCATCATCGGCCCGAACGGTTCGGGAAAATCGACCACAATCAACCTGATCTCCGGTTTTCTGCAGCCTGATTCCGGGCTCATCGATCTTGCCGACGAGCCGGTTGCCGGTCTGAGCCCTGCGGACATGTCTGAACGGGGACTGCTACGCACCTTCCAGAACGGTCGTGTGTTCGGCGGTCTTACCGTCGAAGAGAACATCAATCTCGGATATCACCGGCGACTCGTCGCGGCACGCCCGTTCAAAAGCCTGCAAAGGTATCCGATCGCGCGTTGGCTGTCGTTGCTCGCCGAGACCGGCGTGGCGCTGGTTCCCGGACCGCGGACTCGGCGCGAAGCCGATGAGGTGAACATCCGCGTGGATCGGGAGATCGACCGTTTCCGTGAACGACTGAGCGCGCGTCGACGGGATTGCACCTACACGTTGTCGTACGCGAATCGTCGTCGTACCGAAATCGCCCGTGCCCACATCAGCGAACCGAAGATCCTGCTGCTCGATGAGCCGACCGCCGGCATGAACCAGTCGGAGACCGCCGAAGTGCTTCGTCAACTGCAGTATCTGAAAGCGCAGGGACATACCATCCTATTGGTCGAGCACAAGATCGATCTGGTCACTGCATTGTCCGACCGTGTGCTTGCGATGGATGGCGGCCGCGTCATCGCGCAAGGCGCCCCGGATGATGTGCGCAATGCCCCGCAGGTGGTCGAGGCGTATCTCGGCAAGCGGCGTGAGATGAACCATACCCGGGTCGCCGGGCAGTCGCATGTGCTTGCGATGCAGAACTCCATTGGTGCCGTCGTCGAAGTCGAGGGCACCGGTGCCGGTACCGGACGAGATGAAACCGGGACGTTGGATGATGGCGGGGATGCCCTGCTTGCGCTCGATGGAGTGAATGTGTATTACGGGCAGGTCCACGCGTTGCAGAACGTGTCGATCTGCGTACCCAAAGGGGCCATCGTCTCTCTGCTGGGAGGCAACGCTTCCGGCAAGTCGACCACGATGAAGACGATTTTGGGCATCAATCATCCGAAGACCGGTTCGCTGTGGTTCCAAGGCGAGGATGTGACCGGACTGTCCACGCGCAGACGGGTCCAAGCCGGTATCGCCGCCGTGCCCGAGGCGAGGCGCGTGTTTCCGCAGATGACGGTGGAGGAGAATCTGTTGTCTGGCGCCTATACGCGACACGACGGGGAGGGTGTGGCCGGCGATCTGGAAGCCATGTACGATCGTTTCCCGCGTTTGAAGGAACGTCGTATGCAGCAGGCCGGCACGATGTCCGGCGGCGAGCAGCAGATGCTGGCGTTCGCGCGAGCCCTGATGAGTCGCCCGAAGATCATCTGCATGGACGAGCCGACGATGGGCTTGTCTCCCAAACTCGTCGAAGACGTACTCGAACAGATAGCGCGACTGCGTGACGAATTGGGCGTTTCCGTGCTCATGGTCGAACAGCAGGCCGAGCTGGCTCTCTCGATCGCCGACTATGGTTATGTGCTGCAGAACGGACGTATCCGGCTGCACGGCAAAGCCGGCGACCTGCTCGGCAACGAGCGGGTGCAGGAGGCGTATTTGGGAGGAGTGAAACAATGAGCGAAGCCGAAGGGATTGAGACGTCCTCGCATCCGTCCGTCATCGCCGTCACGCAAAGGAGGTTCCGGTGACCGCAGCAACAACCCGATCGGGCGCATCCCCGACGGCGTTCGTAGCACTTCCCGATGCTCTGAACGCTGATGTGCAGGAATGGTACCGCTGGTTCCATCGTCATCCTGAACTCTCCTATGAAGAGTTCGGCACCACGGCGCGCATCCGTGAGATTCTGGAATCGCATGGCGTTGAAATCCTCGAATCGGGACTCAGGACCGGCGTGGTGGCCATCGTGCGCGGCGCAAGCGCCAAGCCCGTCATCGCCCTGCGCGGTGACATCGATGGGCTGCCCATCACCGAGAATACCGGACTTGACTACGCTTCGGATAATGCCGGAGTTATGCACGGCTGCGGTCATGACTTCAACCTCACCGTGGCGTTGGGCGCGGCGATTCTGCTCAATGAACGGCGTGCCTCATTGCCTGGTACCGTCAAGATCATCTTCCAGCCGGCAGAGGAAGGTCGTGCTACCGCGGAGCGCCCCACGGGTTCCGTGCAGGTGCTGAACACGGGTGTGCTGGACGATGTCGAGGCGTTTTTCGGCACGCACGATGCAGCCGGACCGGTTGGGTCCATACTCATACGTGAGGGTGGCATCACCGGCGCGGTCGACAAATTCCAGGTTGCCATTCACGGCAAGGGCGCGCATGCAGCCGAACCGGAGGATGGCATCGACCCGATCACCGTGCTGACGAACGTGGTGCAGGGGTTGCAGGCGGTCATTGGGCGCAATCTCGACCCTCGCCATCCGCGGGTGTTGTCCGTCACGCATATAGAAGCCGGCAATTCGTGGAATGTGATTCCGCAGGATGCCTTCTTCGAAGGCACGGTGCGCACTACCGAGCCGCAGGACCGGGTTCTCGCCAAGAAGCGCGCCATCGCCATCATCAACAACACGGCCGCCGCCTACGGTGCCACTGCCGATGTCTCGTGGTTCTTCGGATCGCCTTCCGTGTTCAACGACGCCGGATGGACCCGCATCGGACGAGAAGTCATCGCCGAGCAGGGGCTTCACGCGGATGATGATCATCCTCAACTGGGAGGAGAGGATTTCTCATATTACCTTGATCGCAAGCCCGGCCTGTTCGTGCACATCGGTGCCGGTGAGACCGGTGCCGCGCATGGGCCGACGTTCCGGCCGAATCCGGCCGCCATCGGCTACGGCATACGCTTTCTCACGGCCATCGCGCAGAAAGCGCTCAACGAGTTACGATGAACGCACCCCACCTATCATTCCGGTTGATACCGAACGATAAGAAATGCCTGTACCCGCAAGCACGTGTTACGGTGCTTCGATTCCTACACTGGTGCCGTATCAGTATGGGCGTCCGTCGGTGTTCCCTAAGGGACGGCGGCATGACATTGAGGGGATAATTCATGGCGAGGGATTTCGTTACCGCGGCTATTCACGGCGGCTATGACCGGGCGGCTCACGGTGAGGCGGCGAACCCGCCGATTTACGCCAGTGCGGCGTTTGACATGGTCAGCGCCGCGCATGGTGACGCGCTGGGTGCCGGCGAAGCCGAGGGCTTCTCGTACTCGCGTGTGGCGAATCCCACTGTGGATGTGTTCGAGCGTCGTTTGGCGGAACTCGAAGGTGGCATGAGCGCGGTGGCCGTCGCCTCCGGCATGGCTGCGGTGTCGTATGCGCTGTTGTGTGCCGCCGAAGGTGGTGGTCGCATCATCTCTCCGACCAACCTGTACGGCGCTTCCGTCGATGCCATGGAGACCTTCTTCCCGCAGTTCGGAGTCCATGCCGATTTCGTGCGCGACATCAACGACCTCGATGAGGTCGCTTCGAAGATCGGGCCGGACACCCGCGCCATCTACACCGAATCCGTTGCAAATCCATCCACTGAAATCACCGATATTGAACCATTGGCGGAACTCGCGCATCGCAACGGTATTCCGCTTATCGTCGACAATACCGTGCCCACCCCGTACCTCTTCCGGCCCATCGAGTTCGGAGCCGATATCGTGGTGCATTCCACCACGAAAGGCATCACCGGGCACGGCAACGCCATCGGCGGAGTGGTTATCGACGGCGGAAACTTCGATTGGGCCAACGGCAGATTCCCGCAGTTCACCACTCCCGAACTGGTCGTCAGCGATGAACGCAAAGGAATAGCGCGCAGCTTCGCCAGCAGATTCGGCCGCGAGGCGTTCATTCGCCGTGTACGCATCAAATATCTGCGCACTTTCGGCGCGGTGCCCAGCCCGTTCAATACATACCTGTCGATGGTGGGATTGGAGACACTGGCTGTGCGTGAACGGCAGGAAGTCGAATCGGCCATGCGTATTGCCGAGCATCTCACGCATGCGCCGCATGTGCTCAAGGTCAATTATTCCGGTTTGGGCAACACGGGTCAGTATGATCTGGTCGCCAAATACTTCCCCAAAGGAATCGGCACGATACTGTCGTTCCTCGTCGACGGCGATGAGAACAACGTGAGACGCATCCTCGACGGAACCGAGGTATTCTCCTATGTGCCGAACATCGGAGACGCGCGTTCGCTGATCGTCGATCCTGCGCGCATCACGCATCGCGAGGTTCCTTTGGATGCGCGCATCGCCGCCGGAGTCAGCGATAATCTCATCAGACTTTCCATCGGATTGGAAAACGTCGATGATTTGATTGCGGACCTTGACCAAGCCATTGCCAACGCATACTGACGTGTATCGCTTACGTATGCGGATAATTGTTCGTTCTGAGAAAAACCTGCGCTGTTATTCTTGAGGCGTTGTGAATTTGGGTTGTTGTATGGTGTGAATAGCACTCCATAGGCACTGGATATAACCACGCCGAAACACAGGTGAGCAAGCGCGTCTACGGTAAGGGATTGTGCTTCGCGAACGAGCGTTGACGTGCATAACAGCAGCGAAAAGGGAGTATCGGGATGATTCGGATTAGGGGAGTGAGCAAGAGCTTTGCCGACACCACCGTGCTGGATGGGCTTGATCTTGACATTCCTCGACAAAATGTGGTTACTGTCATCGGCCCCTCAGGCTCCGGTAAATCCACACTGTTGCGCATTCTGGATTTCCTTGAGCACGCGGATTCCGGTACCGTCGATTTCGGTGATGGTCTTGTGGATTTGACCACTACCAAATCTGCCGACATTCACAAGGTGCGTTCGAAAATCGGGTTCGTGTTTCAGAACTACAACCTGTTTTTGAACAAGACGGCATTGCAGAATGTGACCGAACCGTTGGTGTATTCCAAGGGAATCAAGCCTGATGAAGCCCGCAAGATCGCTATTGAGCAACTCGATCGTGTGGGACTTGCCGATTTTCATGATCGGTATCCGAGCACACTGTCCGGCGGGCAACAGCAGCGTGTGAGCATCGCCCGCGCCGTGGCTATGAATCCTGAGCTGTTGGTGCTTGACGAGCCCACTTCGGCATTGGATCCGGAAATGGTCAACGGGGTGCTGGGGGTCATCAAGCAACTCGGTAGCGAAGGCATGACCATGCTGATGGTCACCCATGAGATGCGGTTCGCCTATGAGGCATCGAATCATGTGGTGTTCATCGAAGGAGGCCATGTGGTCGAGCAGGGTGATCCGAAGCGGATCTTCGAACATCCGCAGGAGGAGCGTACCGTCGAGTTCCTGTCTTCAACCAACAATGTGCTGATGATTCCGGTGACTCGGTAGAGGCGTTTCACGGCTGTTGTAATTAATTGTGACAATATCAAGAGAGGGGTTTGTCATGTTCAATAATCAAGTGATTCGCAAGGCTGCGGCTTTGCTGTCCGGTGTCGCCGTGCTGGTTTCGGTTGCCGCATGCGGTTCGGCTTCCGCTTCCAACTCCAGTGCATTGGAGCAGGTCAAGCAGGCCGGCAAAATCGTGTTCGCCACTGAGGGCACCTATGCTCCGTTCAGTTACCATGACTCCAAAACCAATGAGCTGACCGGTTACGATGTCGAGGTGGCCAAGGCCATTGCCAAGGAGGTCGGTATCAAGGCCGAGTTTGCCGAGGGCAGCTTCGACTCCCTGCTTGCCGGTGTGGATGCCAAGAAGTATGATACGGTTGCCGATCAGATTTCCGCCACCGACGAGCGCAAGGCCAAGTATGATTTCTCCGAACCATACACCTACTCCTACGGTGTCGTCATTACCTCCAAGGAGAACCCGAAGAACGTCACTTCGTTCGATGACGTCAAGGGGCTTCGCGCCGCTGAAACCGGTACCTCCAACTGGAACAAGACCGCTCAGGAGAAGGGCGCTACTATCGTTCAGGTTAACGATTTCGGTCAGCAGGTCAATGCCATCACGTCCGGTCGTGCAGATGTGTCATTGAACGATGGCCTTGCTGCGCTCGACTACCTGAAGCAGAAGCCGGATGCGGACATCAAGATTGCCGCCAAGTCCGAGAAGACTCCGGCCGCCTACCTGCCGTTCCGCAAGGGCAGCGATGACTTGGTCAAGGAAGTCAACAAAGCCATTGTCAAGCTGCAGAAGGATGGCACATTGACCAAGATCTCCGAAAAGTACTTTGGCGAGGACTTCTCTCAGGAGTGACATGTTTCCCGGCTCTCCTGTAATTAGGGGAGCCGGGAAATATGAGCTGGCCTCGTGAAGATTACGAGCAGACGCAACATATACCACACAACAAAGGATGACCAATGGACGCACGAGTATGGGGAATAGTCGTAGATTCCTTTGCTAAGCTACTGATTCCCGGTATCACTGTGACCATTCCGCTGACGCTGATTTCCTTCGCTCTCGGTTTGATACTGGCGATTGTGGTGGCGCTGGTGCGTGTGGCTAAAGTACCTGTGGCCTCCCAAATCGCGTGGTTCTACATTTGGGTGTTTCGTGGTACGCCGTTGCTGGTGCAGTTGTTCGTTATCTTCTTTGGATTGCCGTCCGTTGGCATTACGATTCCGGCATTGCCTTCCGCGGTAATCGCGTTCTCGCTGAATGTGGGCGCCTATGCCGCCGAAACATTGCGTGGTGCGATTCTTGCCGTGCCTAAGGGACAGCTTGAAGCTGGCTTGGCGGCGAACATGCCGTATGTGACGATTATGCGCCGCATTATTCTGCCGCAAGCATTCCGTTCCGCCTTCCCTGCATTGTTCAACTCCTTCATTGCATTGGTCAAGGACACGTCTCTCGCGGCGAACATCACCGTGGTGGAAATGTTCATGACGGCCCAGCGCATTGTGGCGATTTACTACGAGCCGCTGGTCCTATACATTGAAGTGGGCTTGATCTACTTGCTCTTCTGCACGTTGCTTGGATGGCTTCAGGATTACTGCGAGAAGAAGCTCAACGAACACTTCTGATGTGTTTATATGGCGGCAGTGCTTGATTCAAGTCGGGTGTTTCCTTGGTTGAAATGCCCGACTTTGTTGTTCCTGACGTGCGACTTGGCTGATTCAAGCATTAGTGCACAAGATGTGGCTGCCGGAGTGAATGGAACATGAAATCTGACGTTCGCTTTCTTGGACTTGCCTGTGAGAGCTATCAGTTACCGGGCGTGCGCTGGTAGCATGGATGGTGTTGGGGCGCGGCACAACGATATGCCGTGCTTGACCCTTGTGAGAGGAGTTTTATATGACCATCGCAAGTATGTTGGGCGGAACCATGCTGTTGGTGCTGATTCTATTAGTCGTTCTTATCGTGCTGCTGTTCGCCTCGTTGTTCATCGTGCCGCAGCAGCAGGCGTACATCATCGAACGCTTCGGCAAGTTCCTGAAGGTCCAGTTCGCCGGCATCCACATCCGCATACCGTTCGTCGACAGCATCGCCATGAAGACGAACATGCGAGTCAACCAGCTTAACGTGCAGCTGGAAACCAAGACGTTGGACAACGTGTTCGTGACCGTCGTGGCCTCCACCCAGTTCCGCGTGAACCCGAACGACGTGGCCACCGCCTACTATGAGCTGCGCGATCCGGCCGGTCAGTTGAGAAGCTACATGGAGGATGCGTTGCGCTCCGCCATTCCCGCTCTGACCTTGGACGACGCCTTCGCCCGAAAGGACGACGTGGCGTTCGACGTGCAGAAAACCGTCGGCGCCGAGATGAGCCGTTTCGGCTTCACCGTGGTCAAGACGCTGATCACCGCCATCGATCCGAGCCCACAGGTGAAGAACGCGATGGACTCCATCAACGCCGCCCAGCGCGAGAAGGAGGCCACCCGCCAGCGTGCCGAAGCCCAGCGCATCCAGATCGAGACGCAGGCCGCCGCCGACGCGGAGAAAACCCGTCTGCAGGGTGAAGGCCAGGCCAACTACCGCCGTGAAATCGCCAACGGTATCGTCGATCAGATCAAGAGTCTGCAGGCCGTGGGCATGGACATCAACGATGTGAACAACGTGGTGCTGTTCAACCAGTATCTTGACGTGATGCGTTCGTTGTCCGAATCGAACAACACCAAGACCGTGGTGCTGCCCGCCTCCACGCCCGGCGGTTACCAGGACCTCTACGAGCAGGTCACCAAGGCCATGCTCACCGCGGCCGAGACGAAGTAATCACCCCGTTTGCAAATCCTCATCCATCGATAGTGAAGCCCCTCCAAGCGAGGGGCTTCACTGCGTTCCGCGCTGATTCCGACAAGTGCGCAAATGGGCCGTATACAGATTGTGACGAGTGTGAGAATCATCTACTTATAGATTGTGACGAATGCAAAAATACGGCATTTACAGAACTCGATAAGTGTAAAATACAGGATATTACAAAATCAGACGAGTGTGAAACGAAGGGGTGGAACATGTTGAAACGCAAGGCATATCAGCGTATTGCTTTCTGGAAAGAGCATAAGACCAACCAAGCATTGCTCATTACCGGTGCACGGCAGGTTGGGAAGACATATCTGGTTGAGGAATTTGGGCAGAACGAGTATGAGCATATGGCTGAGTTCAACCTATTGCTTGACGACAGCGTGCGTCGTTCGTTTGCGCAAGCCACCAGTCCCGATGATTTGATGCTGCGTATTTCTGTTGCTGCACAAGGGCCGTTGGTTGTAGGGAAGACGCTTATCTTCATTGATGAAATTCAAGCATGCCCACAGATTGTCACTTTTATCAAAGGACTGGTGGACCGGGGAGACTATGACTATATTCTTTCCGGCTCATTATTGGGCGTAGAACTGGAGGATGTGCGCTCCCTGCCTGTCGGATACTTGGATGAATTTATCATGTATCCACTGGATTTTGAAGAATTCTGTTGGGCACTGGGGCTGTCGGAAACCGTCTTCGACATTGTTCGTGACAGTTACGGTGCCGTAAAACCCGTTCCTGATTTTGTCCATCAGCGTTTGACGGATTTGTTCCACCGGTATCTGTTAGTCGGTGGTATGCCGGCTGCAGTGACTTCGTTTGTTGAGAGCAAGGTCATCGATCCAGTGCGTGCGATTCAGACCAATATTCGCGCATACTATGAGCATGACATTAAGCAGTATGCGCCGAAGGATAAGAGACTGGTCATTCAAGAAATGTATCGACTTATCCCTAGTGAACTGCAAAGTCAAAATCGCAGATTCCAAGTCAGTTCTATTGCCGAAGTCAAACGATTCTCGCAGATTGAAGATGAATTCCTTTGGCTTACCCGTGCTAATGTTGCGCTGCCCGTATTTAATGTTGCCGCCCCCGTGGCCCCGCTGAGAGCCAGCAAAGAACGTCGATTGCTAAAACTGTTCTATTCCGATGTTGGATTGCTGACCAGCTCGTATGGAAAAAAGTCAGCACTGGGCATACTGGATGGTCAGGCTGCGATGAACATGGGGGGAGTCTATGAGAATGTCGTGGCTCAGGAACTTACCGCGCATGGATTCACCAATCTGTATTACTTTACGAAAAAAGGAATTGGCGAACTGGATTTCCTGATAGAGACCGATGATGGTGATGTTTTGGCCCTGGAGATTAAGTCGGGCAGATATTACCGTTCTCATGCGGCGCTTGACAATGCGTTGAGCGCTGACGGCTACACCATTGACAAGGCGATGGTGTTCGCGGAAACCAACGTGTTCCAAGAGGAAGGCGTCACATATTTGCCGATGTATATGCTCACGATGCTGGTTAATGAGTGATCGGTGCCTTGGTGGTGCGATGCAGGCGATATTTGTGATGGCGGTCGATAAGGAGGTGCTCAACGATTCTGTTGTCGGACCGGTTCCGAGCTGGTCATGAGGCGTCATTGGAAAGTTGCGGTATGTAGGGTGGTGTCTTTGCCGAGAGCATAGTGTTCTATCATTACATCTGTGTTTCGCTATTGTGGGGAGGCGTTGTAAATGCCGATTGTCGCGGGATTTCGGCCGTTTTGTGATGCGGTGGCGACGTCGTGGCGGACGAGTGCGTATGCGTTGCGTAGGCGTCCGGTGCGTACGGTGGTGATGTGGCTGTCGATGTTGGTGATGATGGCGATGCCGTCGTTGCAGGTGTGGCTGATCGGTTGGGCGTGCGGCCCGGACGGGCTTGGTATGGGGTCGGGGCTGGGCGTGGGCCGGTTCGCGGTGATCCTGGCGGTGCTGACGGTGGGCGCGGTGTTGATGTCGGTGTCGTCGTCGTTGGCGCAGAACATGCGTGACTTGTTGCAGGAGCCATTGATGGCCGAATACCAGTCCGATCTGACCGACGCGCTGGCGCGTCTGACTCCCGCGCAGACGTTGGACGACGAGGTGACGACGCAGGTGCGGGCCGCGCGCGACGCGATCCCGTACAACGTGGCTTCGCAGGCCGCGGACGCGACCTCAGTGGTGGGCGCGCTGGCGTCGATGGTCATGCTGGCCGCGTCCTTGTGGCATATGCATCCGTTGGCGGCGCTGATGATCGCGTTGGCGATGGTCCCGGAGCTGTTGGCCCAGTTCGGCGTGGAGAAGCTCACGAACGAGTTATGGCCCAAGCGCGGCAGGGAGTCGCGTCGGGCGAACTATTTCGAGCGGTTGTTGGATTATCCACCGTCGAGCACGGAGATCGCGGCCACGGCCGGTTCGTTCGGCATCCCTGCGCAGGCGCGCGTGCGCTATTTCAATATGGCCGGCATGTGGGAGCGTATCTCGTGGCGCACGGTGCAGTTGACCGGTGTGAGTTCGCTCGTGTTCGCCGTGCTGACGGGCGGCGCGTTCTGGCTGATCCTGACGTCCGGCCATGCGTCCGTGTCGAGCATCCCGGCCGCGTTGGTGGGCATCATGACGGGATTGTCGGTCACGCGCACCACTGGCGAGGCGTTCGGCAACCTCATGGCGTCCACGCCGATGATTCTTGCCTACGAACGGCTCATGGGCCTGCTGCGCGCGAACCCCGCGATCCCCGAAACGACCGGTCCGGTCGGCGTGCACGTGGAGCATCTGACGTACGCGTATCCGACTGTTGCAAAGCATGACGATGACGCGGA
Source organism: Bifidobacterium sp. WCA-178-WT-4B (assembly GCF_009696495.1). NCBI lineage: Bacteria > Bacillati > Actinomycetota > Actinomycetes > Bifidobacteriales > Bifidobacteriaceae > Bifidobacterium > Bifidobacterium sp. WCA-178-WT-4B. Next base: position 108,112 of record NZ_VULV01000008.1, read on the forward strand.
TGACGCGTCGGCAGCGTCGGTTCCGGCCGTTCAGACTCCGGCGTTGGACGACGTGTCGTTGGATGTCGAAGCGGGATCGATCGTCGCACTGGTGGGCGAGAACGGGTCAGGCAAGACCACGCTCGTCAAGCTCATCGCCGGCATCCTCGACGCCCCGGACGGCACCGTGACCCTGCCCTCGGGCGCGGACGGCGGGAACGGTCGTACCTTGGGGTCGTGGGCCGAACGGTTGGGCGCGTCGAGCATGGTGTTCCAGGATTTCACGCACATCGAGGTGACCGTGCGCGAGTTCATCGATCCCGCTCTGCGGCAATCGGACGATGAGTTATGTGACGGGTTGCGTCGCGCCCGCGCGCTCGACATCGTGGATGGGCTTCCCGGCGGCTTGGATACGCAGCTCGGTCAGGAGTGGGGCGGCGTTGGCCTGTCCGGCGGGCAATGGCAGCGGCTTGCGCTGGCCCGCACGTTCCTGTCCGGCAAGCCGTTGTGGATACTCGACGAGCCGACCGCCGCGGTCGACGCCACCGCCGAGGCCGCAATCTACCATGATCTGATCGCCAACCGTCCGGCGGGCACCACTGTGATCGGCATCAGCCACCGGCCCCGCGTGCTAACCGGCATGGACCGGATTATCGTCCTCGACCACGGCCACGTCAATGAAACCGGCACCTACCGTCAACTGGTCGACCGCAACGGCACCTTCGCCCGGCTCGCACACGACAGCCTCGAATGAGCTCGATGGCATATCCGGTTGATTGTTGAAAACTCAGTGGCCGGCCGACAGATTCGTCCGACGAGGCTCGCGCGAGTGATCATAGCGCGGGTCGCGTTGGATATCCGGGAGATGGCGCGCCTTATATCAGAAGCGATGATTTTCGAATAAAGACACGGCCCCATCAGCCGGTCGCGGGTACTACAGTGGACCACAACGTTCCTCCCCCGATGGTTTGGGGAAACACAGAAAGAGGTTGGTCGTCGGCCTGATCATCATTGCGATTCGCACCGGCTTCTTCCGCAAGAAGCTGGGTGCCAGCGAGAACCTTCAGGAGTATTTCGCCTGAATCGGGCTTGTCGTCCATCCGCATTCCGCCTCAGCTACTCATATCGATAACTTACTAACAATCCATTCATTGTCTTCTTACCAGTAAAGGAAATCGCCATGTCCAACTTCATTCCCAACACCGTTTCCGCAGAACGCAAGCCCGTGGACATCGTCACCGGCACCTATGTGGACTATGCCGGCGTGACCCGTGCCAAATCCGTTCCCGCCCGCAGGCGTGAAGCCTTCGAACGCAACGGATTGGGCGCCGCCCTGGTCTGGGTGGTGTTCGGCGCGGACAACTCGTTCGCCGAAAACGAGAAATTCAACGTGTCCGGCGATCTGCGCCTGCACCTTGACACTTCCGCTTCTGCATTGCGTGCCATACGAGCGTGAAGCGGCGTTTCTCTGCTCGGTGCATGCCAACGTATACATGGATGTCAGCCTTGCCAATACGTATATGGGAGCGCAGGTGAGGGAAGTGCTGCGCAATGTTCTGGCGTGGTGCGCATTTGACAAGTTGCTCTATGCGTCGGACGGCGTCGGCATCAGTGAATTGCATTATCTGGCCGCGGTGCTGTTCCGCAGGTATATTGCGCGAATCGCCATCGACTGGGTATCGGATGGCGCATGGAACGCGAATCAGGCGAAACGGGTTATCGACGCCATCGCGCATGCCAACGCGGAACGGCTATACGGTTTGGCGTGAACGGGTACTTCGCCGGTGCCGTCACTTCCCGAGGAACGCCGGGATGGCTTCAGCCGCCGCGTATCCCTTGCGGTACATCATCTCCAGACCCTCGAAGTTCTTCTTCAGGGTGTTGAGGCCGTACAAATCTTCGGGTGCGAGGATCAGCACTTTGCCTTCTGCCTCGTAATGCTTGGCGAGTTCGAGTTCGTCGTTGTAGGTCTTGTAGCGCATGCGCAGCTTCTCGGCTGCGGCAGGGTGGGAGCGTTCGAGGATGCGGGCCGGAGCCAGATCCTTCTGCTGCTTGCGTACTTCGTCACGCAAGCGGGACAGAATCAGAATCACGCGATCATAGCCGTCATCCAGCGCCTTCTGTACCGGGATCGGATCGGCGATGCCGCCATCGAAATACGGCACGCCATCCACCACATACGGCTCGCAGGCCACCGGCACGGCGGACGAGGCCTTGATGATGTCGAAATCATCAAAACGTACGCGTGACTTGTCGAAGTACTTGGTCGAGCCGTCCTCGGCATTGCAGGCCACCACGGTGAACCCGGTCGGATTGGCCTCGAACGCCGCGAAATCCAACGGATTCTCGCCATCGTGATTGCTCAGCGTGCCATAGATGTAGTCGAGGTTGGCGAAGTTGTGGTTCCTGAAGAAGCTTTCCGCGCTCGCGTACTCCTTACGGAACGCGTATCTGGTGTAGAAGGTGTGGTTGCGGCCGTGCTGGCGGGCGATGAACGAGGTCATATTGGCCGCGCCGGCGGAAACGCCGTAGCACATGTCCACGTCGATGCCGTCCTCCAGCATGCGGTCCATAACGCCGCATCCGAAAATCGCGCGGAACCCGCCGCCCACATCAATCATTGCCGTCTTCAGTGCCATATCAGCCTCCTATTCATCATCATGCATCCGATCACGCATTCAGCAGGTCGCGTGAAAGCCGTGTAACACGTTCGGACAGATCGGAATTGGCGAGTTCCACGCCGCCGGTCGCGTCTTCGGGTGCCAGTTTGCCCAGGGACTCCAGCACAACGCCCAGATGGCGCACGGTGCCCTCATTGCCGTCGATGACGGCGGCCCGTTCGGGCAGCAGCTCGCGGAAGTAGTCGCGGTAGAACACGAAATGCGTGCAGCCCAGCACCACTGAATCGATGTGCTCCATGTCGTACTGGTCGAAGTAGCCATGCAGCGTGCGCATCACCAGGTCATGGTCGCCGAGCCGCCCGGATTCCACGATCTCCACCAAGTCGGGGCAAGGCTCCTTGAAAATCGTGTTGTTGGAATCGAATCGATCCATCAGCTTGGCGAACTTCCGCTCACGCAAAGTCAGGGGAGTGGCCGCCACAATCACCCTCTGGGGAATATGATGCGGGTCGGAAGGCACGTCACCCCGGTCGCACGCCACTTTCAGGGCCGGCTCCATGCCGATGATCGGAATATCGTAGTGTTCGCGCAGATCGTTCACCGCGGCGGAAGTGGCGGTGTTGCATGCGATGACCACGGCCTTGATGCCTTGACGCACGAACCGTTCGACAATATCGAAACTCAGGGCCCTCACCTGCTCAGGCGTCTTGACGCCGTACGGGGCGTTGGCCGAATCGCCAAAATACAGCACATGCTCGGCCGGCATATCCTTGGCGATTTGGCGAGCCACGGAAATACCGCCAAGACCCGAATCGAATACGCCGATTGGAGCCGAAGAGCTCATGCCTGAATCCTCCCTATAGCCATGCCTGCAACCGTATGTTGCCGCGACCGATCACAAAGCCGATTGTTTTGCGGTGTTGTTTCGCTCCCTAGAGTACTCTGAAAGCCATGAGTCTTCCGCAACGAGTAACCAAGACACACGCAACCGGCAATGATTTCGTGGTGTACCTCGACAAGTCCGGCAAATTCGAGCCTTCCGCCGATGAGGTCCGATTCCTGTGCGACCGTCACTTCGGCATTGGCGGTGACGGCCTGATTCGCCTGACCAGGCCTGATTTCGTGTCTGATTTAAGCGATGATCAGCTTTCGGACGTACTGGCCGGGGGCGCGAAATGGTTCATGGACTATCGCAATGCGGATGGATCGTTGGCGGAGATGTGCGGCAACGGTACACGCGCCATCACCTTGTTCGCTCAGCGCGAGGGCGTGGCCGACTCCACCGAGCCGTTCCGCCTCGGCACCCGTGCCGGCGTCAAGATTCTGACGCCACGCGGCAATATGAGGCCGTACGGAGCCAACGTGTTCCAGGTCGAAATGGGGGAGTGGAAGATCGGCGAAACCGACGCCTACGAGGTCACCATCCCCGGCGCTGAGGGCTCGGCGCGCGGCACGTTCGTGGATATGGGCAACCCGCATGTGGTCGCGGTAATCGAGGACGCCTTCGCGTCCCTGCCGGTGGTCGAGGCGCTGGATCTGGTCATCAAGCCCGTGGTGAGCCCGACCATCGAATCCGACCAGAATGTGGAATTCGTGCGGGTCGACGACATCGATCAGAACACCGGCGTGGGTGAAGCCACGATGCGCGTCAACGAACGTGGCTGCGGCGAAACCCTGTCCTGCGGCACCGGCCTATGCGCCACAGGCGTTGTGCTGCGGGCCAAGACCGGCATCAGCCACTGGGACATCACCGTACGTGGCGGCACCTTGCGCGTGGACGTCACCGACAGTGACGTGAAGCTGACCGGCGCGGCCACGCTGGTCGCCGATATCGATTTGTTGTAAAGGAATCAGGCAGCGAACAGGGCCGCGCCTTCGGTGACGATGATGAGTACCACGATCGCCACGATCCACAGTATATCGACCATGAGGTCGATGTTGAGGCGGTAATACTTATTGAGTCCGGCCGGCACCGCCGCGACCTCAACCTCACCGTCGCCATCATCAGCAGCCACAGCCTTACGTGACGGCAATCCCTGCACGGCCACGGTCGCATGGCTCAACGCCATGAACTGGATGGTGGTGGAGAACATCAGGGTCAGGCACCACGGGCACAGCGCGTGAATCACGAACAGTGACTGCGTGCTCAGCCAGTACGAGTAGGCCAAAGCGGCCAGTCCGCCCAGCCACGTGCAGGTCGCGAACCAACGCGGCACCTTCACACGCGCCAAACCAATCACCGCGATGGTAATGAACACCGATTCGGCGGCGATGCCGAAGAACGCGTTCGGATAGCTCAGCCCGCCGAACTTCACGATTTCCGCCTGCCAGGACTGGGCCACCGCCGAACAGGACACCACCGAGTTCAGATCGCAGCCGAGCGCGGACTCCGGATGCCTAGCCAACTGCAAAGTCTCGGCGGACAGAATGAGCGAGGCCCCCAATGCCACTGCCGAGGCGACCAGCATGATGAGATATGTCCAAGTGGCACTGTGGCGCCATCCAATCAACGGTCGCGCCTCCGCCAAGCCAAGCGGCGTGGTGTTCGTGGTGCTGGATGATGTGTCGGTTGCGGTGTTACGAGTCATCATGCCCCTTTCGATAGCGCTGCGCTCCAGATTAGCCTCTGCGGTTGTCAGCTGAGTGCCGAATGTCTGGTCTTGGCCGTTGGCAGAAGGTGACGACCTGTCTGCGCCTTGCGTGGGAATGCTGAGATGAGGTTACGATGGAAGGTATGACTGGATATGTGATGCCTTTGGAGCCGCCCGCCGTCGGGTGGGACATCCATTGCCATACCGTCTTCTCGGATGGCACGGAAACGCCGGTCACATTGGCCGAACGATCCAAGGCATTGGGACTCAAGGGCGTGGCCATTTCCGATCATGACACCACCGCCGGCTGGCCGGAGGCCGAAGCCGCAGCCCATAGGGTCGGTTTGCCGTTGCTCCGCGGCACCGAAATCACCGCCACGGATGAGAACGTCTCCGTACACATGCTCGGCTACCAGTATGATCCCATGAATCAGCACATCACGGACTTGTTCGCCGATACTCGAGCCGCACGGTTGCAACGCACGCAGCGCATGGTCGAATTGTTGTCTCGTGATTATCCGATTACCTGGCAATCCGTGCTCGCCCAAGTCAAAGAGGGTGGCAAAACCACCATTGGCCGGCCTCACATCGCTGATGCTTTGGTGAGTGCCGGCGTATATCGGACTCGTTCGGAAGCGTTTGCGGATGCGGTCAGCGCCTCATCCAAATACTATATTCCCACGCCTTCGCCGACCTCTCATGAAGTGGTGGCCGCCGTCAAGGGAGCGGGCGGTGTGATTCTGATCGCCCATGCCGGTGACGTGAGCCGTAACCGCAGACTGTTGTCCGATGACCAGATCGAGGCATTGATCAGCGAGGGATTGGACGGGCTGGAGGTATGGCACCGTGGCAATTCACCGGAGCAACGAGAACGGCTGCTCACCATCTGCCGCCGGCACCAGCTGCTGGTCACCGGTGGATCTGACTGGCATGGCAAAGGCAAACCGAACAAACTGGGGGAGAACCTCACCGATGAGGCCACTGTCGAAGAGATCGTTCATCGCGGCGTGCTTCCGCTATATCGGTGATTCGGCAATAGAAAAGCGTCCTCGAGAAAATGCTCAAGGACGCTTATGCGCGATTCATGGTCACAGCGTGCCGAAGCCGACGGCGTGCTTGGTTTCGGAGCCGATGATCGCGTAACCGAGTGCCTTGGCGGGCACGATGATGCGACGGCCCTTGTCATCGGTCAGATCGATCGTCGCGTTGTCGGCCACGGCCTGCGCGATGGCCTGGCTCACATTGTCGGCTGATTCGTCGGTGCTGAAGTTCACCGGTCGTGCCACGTTCTGAATGCCCAGTTCGATATCCATATAAGGCTCCTTGTTCTGCCGTCTTTGTGACGAACATCATGGTAAGTGGCCGTCGCCGGCCGAGGTTCTGTACTCTATTGTGCCGCGTGTCTGCGTCGTCATGTGCGGTGTTACGCGCTCGGCGTGGCGCGGAACACCGCACACGACATTATTTGGATGATGCGGATGATTCGGCCAGCGGATTGCCCTCGCTGTCATACCCGTCCAACCCGGCACGGGCATCGCGCAGAGCGCGTTCTTCCCGCTCCAGCAGCGGAATCACCGTGGTTTGGGCACTCGAGGCTCCGTGCTGAACGAGACTGTCCGGAGTATCGTCATTCACCGCATCGTCGGTCGGGGCGGCGGATTGAGACGCAGGGGAAGCGTCGGTTGACGTCGTGCCGCTATGCCCGTTCATACTGAGGAGTTCCTTCAGCGTGATCGTCACCGAAGAATGGGAAGCGCCATGTGAGGGCTGCGGTTTGGTCGATCCTGTACCGGTTGCGGTGCCGGAGACACTCGCTTGCGGGTGATTGGCGGTCCGGTCAGCATCGGGTTCGACTTCCGGGGTAAGATCCACGTCGCCAGCGGCCACGATGTCAGCGGAACCGGTGCGATCGGGATCGGGCGTGTCGTCCGAGACCTCGGCCGCCGCGGTACCGGTGTCGGACTGCTGCGGTTGTGCGGGTGCCTGATGGCGGTCGTCCTGCAACAATGTGCCGACGGTGATTGTGGAAGGCGAACCGGGCTTCGTCGACGCGGCGGCGGCCGACCCTGCGGCTGGGGCCGATGCCGGAGTGTGCTTGATCACGCCCAACTGGTGTGCGAGTCGTTCGACCTGTGCCTTGAACTGCATGATGCGATTGTTGTCCGCACGGTTCAACGCCTGAATGAATTCGCCCACCTGTTCCATCTGCAACCACAGGTTGGCCCTGAGCATGATGAGATCGTCAAGTCGAGAGCCCATCATGCGGCCGTATGCGGAAAGCACGGCGTTGCGATGGGATTCGTCGAGCTTGCCGAAAATCCAGGCAAGGTCTCGTGCCGGATCGTTGACCTGCATATCCTGCCAGTTGGTCACCGTGGTGATGGTGGAACCGGAGAACAGGAAGTCGCCGTCGGAGAATCCGCCGTGAACCGTGCAGGTGGAGAACGACCACAATCCCTCGGTGTCCATGATGCGCGCCCAGCTGTCGGTGATTTCTTGGGGAACATGGCCGGCGGAGCGTAAGCGGCGAATCCAGACGGTCAGCTGCGAACGAATCTGACCGGTGGTAACTACCGGATATTTGGCATTGGCCAGAAAAGTCGAAGGCAGGCGATGAATGGCTCCGATGGCGGTGCCGACGGCCGCGCAGTCATCCAATGTCAACAGGTCGAGAGGACGTGCCTGACCATCACGGTGGACGGCGATCATCACGGTCGTCTCGCCTGTGGGACCGGGCTTGCGTGGGGTCAGCGGTGTGGACTCCGCCTGGGCCTGCTGCCCCACGGCCTGTGCGGTGGCCGTCTGGCCGGGTTGGGAAACGTCTCCCGGGACGAATGCGACCACACGGTCCATATCGAAGCCGAGGCCACCAAGCTCGCGCGCGGCTGCCAGTGTCTGCGCCGCTTTCACACGGCGGATCAGACGTGTACGCCCTTCCCTGGTGTCAGTGGCGTATACGTCGTACAACTTGCCCGAAGCATCTTGGATCACGGTCTGGTCGATGCCTTTGGCCTCGTCGGTTGCGCTGGCCTGCACGTTCTCGCGTACGCCGGCCACCCCCAGATTCGGCAGGACGGCTGAGGCGAGTGCCGCCAACATATAATCGCTACGTTTCATCACCCTTCCACACTAATACATCCGTGGCGATTCGCACCGCAGAATGACACGCAAAACGCATGATTCTGGCGATGTTTTGTCGTGAGCCCGGTTCAGCCATAGGCGTGAGTCGTGCCGTGAGCGCGAATCGTGCCACAATGGACGCATGGAACAGGCGCAGGGGATTCTTGAGGGGCTCGATGAGCGGCAGCGTACCGCCGCGACTACGTTGCAAGGGCCGGTGCGCATCATCGCCGGCGCAGGTGCCGGTAAAACCCGCACGGTCACGCGGCGGATCGCCTATGCCTGCGCCACCGGGGCATGGAAGCCGGAGCGGGTGCTTGCCGTCACCTTTTCGGTAAAAGCGGCGGCGGAAATGCGCGCACGGTTGGGCCAGCTCGGCGTAGGGGGAGGTACTGGACGCTCCGGTTCGGGTGCGGGAACTGCCGGAGTCACGGCCGCGACCTTCCACTCAGCGGCATTGCATCAGCTCAACAGCGTCTGGGCGGACATATGCGAGGCTCCATTCCCGCATGTGATCGAAGATCAGCGTGACGTCGTCTCCCGCGCGATCATCCGCGCCACCGCACGTACCGATGCCGATCCGCTGACCGTTCGCGATGTGCTCGCCGAAATCAATTGGGCCAAAATCTCGTTGGTGGCGGTGGAAGATTATGCCCGGGCCTGTGCCATCGCCCATCGGCAGCCGCCCGCCGGACTCGACACCGCTCGGTTCGCCGACGTCTACAGCGCCTACGAGCAGGAAAAGACCTCGCGTGGCGAAATCGATTTTGACGATATTCTGCTGCTCGTATGCCATATCATGGATGATTTTCCCGAAGCCGCCGCCCAAATTCGTTCCACCATCGGCTGGCTCACCGTCGACGAGTATCAGGACGTCTCGCCCCTGCAACACAGGCTGCTGACCCTGTGGCTGGGCGGGGGAGGACCTGACGGCAAGAGCGCGATGAACCGCAACGTATGCGTCGTGGGCGATCCGGCCCAGACCATCTACTCGTTTGCCGGTGCCTCCAGCTGGGATCTGCTGCGTTTCGCCGATGAATTCGGGCCGCTCGCCGCCGATGTCAATCTCAACACCGACTATCGTTCGACGCCGGAAGTCGTGAACCTCGCCAACCGGGTGCTTGCGGCCGCGCCGAACCGTGAGGATTACCTGAAACTGGTTTCCGCCCGCGAATCCGGCACGCGCGTTACCCGAACCGCTTATGAGAGCGATATGAAAGAGGCGCAGGGCGTGGCGGCACGCATCGCCCGGTTGGTCGCCAACGGGGCCAAGCCGTCCGATTGCGCGATCCTCACCCGCATCAACGCCCAACAGCCGGTATTCGGTGCCGCCTTGCGCGCTGCAAGACTGAAATACCGCGTCCGCAAGGATTCGGGATGGCAATCATCCGCGCTCGCCGACGATGCCGCGTCCAAACGTGCGCTATTGGAGGCGATGGGTTTGGACGCCACCGGACTTGCCGCAAACGACGATCCCGGGGTTACGATTTCCACGATCCACGCATCCAAGGGTCTGGAATTCAAGCACGTGTTCCTGATCGGCTGTTCGGAAGGACTCTTGCCGTACGGTTCGCCGGAAACGGGGGATGCGCTGGAAGAGGAACGCCGGCTTATGTATGTGGGCATCACCCGAGCTGAGGATTCGCTGCATCTGTCGTATGCGCGGACCAAGGATGGTTATGGAGCGCAGCACAGACGCCCATCACGATTTTTGTGACGGGCGTCGTTCATACATACTGAATGCTCCTGAACATTCAGGAGCGGGAATTGGCTGAAGGCCGGTTGACTATGCCTGCGTATCCTCCGAGTTGCCGTTTTCACTGTCTTCGCCATCTTCGCCGAGCAGCTTGGACAGTTCGGCATCCCAATCGATATCGCCGGTCTTGCCATCTGCGGCAGGGTGGGAAGCGGAACCGTTGGCATCGGAAGAGGAGCCTGAAGGAGCGTCGGACGACGGAGACGCGCCAACTGCGGGCTTGTCGCTAGGCAGCGAAGGCAGCAGATCGGGATGCGACCACTTGGCGTCACGGCCTTCAGGGCCTTCGGCGGCGGTGATCATCTCCCACAATCCGGCGGCCTCGCGCATGCGCTTGGGGCGAAGCTGCAGGCCGAGCAGACTCTCGAACGTGCGTTCGGCGGGACCACCCATCGCGCGCTCGCGGCGCAGCATCTCCCGCAACTGTTCGATATGCGGCAGGTGGGCCATGCCGGCGCGCCACACTACGCAGTCCACCCAGCCCTCGACCATCGCCAGCAACGATTCCAGCGAAGAGAGCGCCTCGCGCTGTTCGGGGGTGTCGGGGATGCCGACCTTGGTGAGGTTCACCGCGCCGGAGATCGACTCCGGATCCATCGACGTGGCGTCACGCAGCTGTTCCTCCATCGCATCCAGATCGATGGAGATGCCGCGTGCGTACTTGCCGATGAGCGCCTCGAAACGCGGCATCAGCCACGGTACCGAGGCATACAGGCGGGTGTGAGCCATTTCCTGCAGGGCCAGGAAGGAAAGCACTTCAGATTCGGGGATTTTCTCGGTGGTCTCGAATCCGGAGAGCGCAGCCTCGAACGCGGCGGCGTCGGAGCCGGAGACTTGGGCGGTACCGTCAGTTGCCGGAGTATCGCTGTTGCCGGCCGAAGTGAAGCCAATGGGATTGGCGGAAGCGTCGGTGGAGGCGGAGAACGGATTGGTCGCGTCCACCGAAGTGCCGGCCGTGTCGGCCTTGGCCGCAGGAGTCTCACCGTTCAGCATCTTCGCGTATTCGGTGGCGTTCTGGGCAATCAGTCCACCAGCCGGATTCTTCAGCAATGCGATGCCCTGATCGAAACTGCCATGCACTTCATGGCTCAGATTGCCGGCCGCATGCCCCAGCTGCATGGCAAAGGATGTGTTTCCCAGCAGCTTCATCAGTTGGGCTGGGTCTTTCATGCCGTCGGGAATCGGAATCGGCACCGGTCCGGCGAACATGCCGGCAATCTCGCCATCGCCGAACGCGCCGCCAAGACGCTCTGAAATCACCGAAGCCAAAGCGTCGTTCATCGACTCGGCCACAGGAGCTGCGAACTTTGCCCACTGGTCGATGGTGCCCTCCACCCAGCCGGCGCGGGTCAGCACATCCGGATCGCCGGGCGCGGGATTGAACTCGCAGGCGGTATCCAGCCACAGGTTCGCCTCACTCATCGCGCGGCGAGCCGCCTCGCCATCCACGGCGGACACGCTGGACGCGGAACCGGAGGTGTTTGCCTGCTGCAAGGCAATCGACTTGGCGAGCTTGACGTTGATCGGCCCTTCCTCGACAGTGCGCTGCATATCGCCCATCGTGTTGAGTCCGCCGGCGCTGAACGCGGCCATCATCTGCTGGACTTCGGATGGATTGGGCAGCCGGCTGGGGTCCTGACTCATCAGCTGTTCACGGATCTCCTCAGGCAACTGGCTGATCTGCTGCCAGGCCATCTCACCCTGAATGGGGCCGAAGCATTTGATCAGCCACTCGTGAATCGCGTTGTCGTCCATGCGTATCCTTCTTTGCCGCGGTGTGTTACCCCAAGTGTAGGGTCTGCCCGGGCCTGTTCGCTTGTGGCCGAGCAATATTTTCGGTTTATGTTCGTTTTCGGCTGATTTCGGCCCTCCGCTTACACTGTAGGGTATGTTTGCACGCCACAGGAATCAGGAACCAGACCTCGTCCAAGAGCAGAAGAGCCCGACTGCGGATTCGGAAGCGGGGGATGAGCACATGCCATCGTTCGAAGTGAAGCACGATTCGCGCCTATCTCGTGGAATCAGCCGTGCTCGGGCCTATGCGGCCGCTCGTCCGAAACGCCATTTCGTCGGTGCATTCGCCGTGTTGCTTGGTGTGGTGATTCTGCTGCTGCCCAGCCCGTACGTCATCGAGATGCCCGGACCCACCCAGGACGTGCTGGGCAAGGTCGAGGATGGTGCGGTTATCGACATCACCGGTACCGGCGTGACGACGTATAAGGATTCCGGCAAGCTGCTGCTGACCACGGTGAACGCGTCCGGCGTGCCCGGGTACCCGATCATCAACGCGCAGGCCGTCTGGGGCTGGGCCAATCCGCAGGTGGAGGTCATGCCGCGTGAGGCCACGGTACCGGTGGGCCAGAGTGCGGACCAGTATCAGAAGAAAGTCGAACAAGACATGGCCGGTTCCCAGGATTCGGCCAGTGCCGTCGGTCTGGCGCATGCCAAAGCCCATGCGGACGAACTGGGCATTGACGCCAGTGCATTGCAACACGCCAAGGTGACGATGCACGTGGACAGCATCGGCGGACCGTCAGCAGGCATGATGTACACGCTCGGTCTCATCGACAAACTCACCCCCGCCAACGAGAGCGGCGGCAAGACCATCGCCGGCACCGGCACCATAGACAAGGACGGCAAAGTCGGCAGAATCGGCGGCATAGCGCTGAAGATGCTTGGTGCCAAGCGCGATGGCGCCACATGGTTCCTGGCCCCCGCGTCGAATTGTTCGGATGTGGCCGGCCGCGTGCCGGATGGTCTGCGCGACGTCAAGGTCGCCACGCTGGACGAGGCGTATCAGGCGTTGGTGGCCATCGGCAAGGGGCAGGCCGACGATTTGCCTCATTGCGAGGCATGACACGCGCGGCCAGTCGTTGTTTCTGGTGAGACGACTCGCATGGGTCTGCCCACAATGCGGCGATTTTCGGCCGCGTTAACGCATTTGTTCGCGAAGACTTGCTAATGTGTCCCCTGTGAATCAAACGGCATCACAGAACGCTGAAGAATTTGGTTTCGAGCCCGGCGATATCGTCCAGGAGTGGCTCTGGGACGACGATGTGGACGATTCCATTCGTGCCCAGATTGAAGAGCTCACGGGCGAGGATCTCGTGGACGAGGACTACGACTCCGCTGTGGACGGCGTCATCGTATGGTGGCGCGACGGCGATGATGAGGACGAATTGTCCGATACGATCGTTGACGCCTACGCGGTACTGGGCAATGACGGCCCGCTGTGGATACTGACTCCCAAGCCCGGCCGCCCGGGTGCCGCCAGCTCCTCCACCGTGCAGTCCGCCGCACAGACCGCCGGTATGAACGCCGCCACCCCGCTGACCGTCAGCTCGGACTGGAACGGCATCCGCCTGCGCGCATTCGGCAAGGGCCGCTGATAAGCCTCAATCAATACGCTTGACTTTAAGCGTGTTGACCGGCGTCGCGTGCTGCGTAGTGCTGCTGGGCGTGGCTGAATGTCATTGCGATTGAGCGTTACGGCACGCGTATACGACACCACGTGTCGCGCAGTGCCGGCCATACGCTATTGTTGTCATTTGCGGGCAATTAGCTCAGTTGGTTAGAGCGCCACCTTTACACGGTGGATGTCGGGGGTTCGAGTCCCTCATTGCCCACCAATCCGCCTCGGCGGAAACAAGCCGCTTGGCCTTGCGGGAGTAGGGCTGAGCGGCTTTTCTTATTCCCGCAGATTCCCTCGTATTCCCTCGGTTTCCCGGAATAATGTGGGCAAAATGTGGGCAAAAAATGAGCCTCGGAAAGCTACTCCCAAAACGTGAAAACCGCCCCTCCGTCCAGCGTTATGCCGGATGGAGGGGCGGTGTTTTTATGGTTATTCGGTTTTGGATGCCTTGGCCTTGAGGGTGCTTGCGCCGATGACGACGCCGATGGCCAGGGCGACGGCGTTGATGGTCGTCGCGGCCTGATCGGCCCACGTCCAGCCCCATACGGGGCCGAGGGTCTGCACGAGCACGCCGATGGCCGGCAGCACGATCAGCGCGAGCCATTTGAGCACGTCATAGGCTCGGTTCGGCAGCAGCCAATCGGGCACGGTCGGCTCCGTGCCGGCGGTCTTGGGTTCGGTGTTTTCGTCGGTCATATTGTCCTCGATTCTGCAGTTGGAACCTGGGAACCCCGCCCGGCTAAGGTGCGGGGTTCCCAGGTTGGGTTCGGGTTCTCAGTAGTTCAGTAGTGCAGCACTTCGCCGGGGTAGATCACGTTGGGGTTGCCGCTGCGATACCCGGTGAGCTGCGTGTAGCCGATGCCGAGGCGTGCCGCGATGCCGCTGAGGGTGTCGCCCGCGCGGACGGTCACGGTACGGGTTGCCGGCGGCGCGTTGCTGCCGGTGGCGACGCTGCCGCCGCCGTTGTAGGTGACGACCTGACCGGGGTAGATCAGGTTGAGGTTGCCGCTGGGCACGCTCCACTTGGACAGCGGCCACAGGCCGGTGCGCGAGGCGATGCCGCTCATGGTGTCGCCGGAGCGGACGGCCACGCGGGTCGTGTTGGCCTGCGCGGCCTGCTGTGGCGCTACGGTCGCGGTGCCGGCGAGGCGCTGGTTGACGATCGCCATGACCTTGTCGTAGTTCGCGCCGAGCGCGTCGCGCCGCTGCTGGCCGTTGCCGTAGTCGCCACGGATGGTGGCGGTCGCGAGTGCCTGTAGGTCGATGGTCTGGGTCGGCGGCTTCTCGGTCTGCGGCGGGGTTGCGGGCTTGGCTGCGCCGGTGGGGTTGGCGTACAAATCCCACTGCCATGCCTCGCCGCGGAACAGGTTGAGGTCGATGGGACTCCACGTGTTCACCACGCCCGTGCCGGAGTACTGTCGCATGGCCTCGCCGTACGCGCCGATCATCCACGGGTCGGCCTGATAGCCGGTCGGGCTCATGTTCGCGTACTGGGCGATCCACAAACCGTAGTCGGCGCGGATGTCGCCGGGGATGGCGCCGGCCACGGGGCCGGTGTAGAGCAGCGGCTTGACGCCGCCCGAGAGCCGTTCACACTCAGCCATGAACCGGCGCACCCAGTCCCAGTCGCCCCACGCGGGGTTGTCGTCCATCTCCCAGTCGAGGGCGACGATGCCGTGACGCCAATAGTTCGACGTGTTGGCGTAGAAGAACTGGGCCTCGGCCTCGGGGTTGCCACCCATGGCGTAATGGTAGAGGCCGAACCGTTTGCCGGACGCCTGCGCCTGGG
>NZ_VULV01000009.1:0-120543 GCF_009696495.1 Bifidobacterium sp. WCA-178-WT-4B
ACGACACCCCCATGAAGCTCCTCGGCTACAAAACGCCCAACGAGGTATGGGACGAGGAGATGGCCAAGCTACAATCAAAACAAACCGACCCGAAACCAGCCGTTGCACTTACAAGTTGAATCCGGGGAATGCCGATGCCATTGGCCAGCGCGACCGGAATAATCGCCAGCCACATGCCGCCTTCGGCTCCTGTCAGCAGCATGACCAGCGCCACGATGCCAGTGGGCAGCATGAGCAGCAGGCTGCCAAGCATGTAGACGAACGGGAAGAAGCCTTGGGCCATGGCGCGGCCTTGAGGCGCGGAGAACGGCTTGTCCATTGAGGCGACCGGGTACATCAGTACACAGGAGGTGACTTCGGCCACGCCCAGTCCGCTCAAGGCGATGCCCATGCCCGTGGCGAGGAAGATCAGGCCGGCAGCGAGGTCATCGGGCTGCGCCCAGCGTCCGGTCAGTGCGCCGACCAGCACGATGCCGGCGAGATAGAGCAGCACCATGTAGACGACCATGATGCCGACGTAGACGCGTACGCGGCCGATTCTGTCGGTCCGGCCACGCACACCGGCGATGACTTCCATGGTGAAGCCGCGGCCGTCATATGCGAGCCCGTTGCTTTCCACGACGGACATGAACCAGCCGCACCAGATCAGCGACTGCCAGACGACCGCGCTGATGCCGTGTGCCTGAAAGGCGAAGATGATCAGGAACAGGACCGGCATGGCGAAGGTCATGGCTTGACGGGGGTCTCGTTTGAGATAGGTGATCAGGCGTGCGGAAACCGCGCCGGATGCCGAATCGGGCATCCATGCGAATGCGCCGATGCCTTTGGCGGTCTCGGACGGACTGTTTGCGCCGATGGTGAGCCGTTCATGTCTCAGACACCAGGTGCAGACGGCGAAGCAGACAATCCATGTGACGGCAAGGATGGCGATGCGGGCGAGCAGCACCGCCCAGGCTCCGGTAAGCGCGTCGAACGGTAGTTGGAAGGCCGCGCCGAACGGCGTCCATGCGACGATGGTGGTCGCCGCGCCCCAGGTTTCGGTGTTGAGGCTGAAGGCCACGCCGGAGTTGACCAGAATGTTCGGCAACTGACAGATGATAACGAACGTCAGCACGATGAAGATATAGAACGCGCCTTTGCCGCGTTTGCTGGTCACCAGCGTGGTGAATAGGGCGATGAGCAGTTTGGAGATGCTCATCATGGTGATGACGGCCAGCACTGCGGCGAGGAGGGAACTGATGATTACGGCTGGTCCCATATGCCGATAGGCCAGTGTCCAGAGCATCAGTGAGGCCACGCCGGTAAGGGCGGGGATGCCGGACAGGCCGGAAAGCAGCAAGCCGAATTGCAGGTTGCGGTCGGCGATGCCGTAGAGCGCGAATTTGCGTGGGTTCATGGTGGAGCCTTCGCCAAGCATCATGAGCTGGATGAAGCCGATGAAGATGGTCATGGTCGCGCCGACCAGCACGACGACTATGTTGACGATGCCTCCGGAACCAAGGATGTTCAGCGGAAAGCCATCCGCGTTCACGGTGAAGGGCGGCAGTATGCCGATGAACCACGCGAGCACGCCGGTGCCGATGATGGTGCCGGCCGCGAGTACGGCGGAAAAGACATAGGCGACGGTCTGCCACGCCGATTTTCGCAGGGTGGCGAGCGTGAGCGTCCAGCGCAGGCGGACCAGGGTGATGGCGCTGCTGATCATCGGCGGGCCTCATCGGTGGGTGTGGCGGGCGTGGCGGTTGTAAGCGGAATGGGCTGGACCGGCTGGACCGAAGTTGGTGCTTGGGCTTGGGCTTGCCCGCCGTCGAGCCATGCGAGATGGGCGGCTTCGTGGCGGCCGCCGACCAGTTGCAGGAAGCGGTCTTCGAGTTCTTCGCCGGCGGCGACCTCGTCCACCGTGCCGGCCGCGCACACCAGACCGTTGTTGATTACGGCCACATGCGTGCACATCTTTTCGACCAATGCCATCACGTGCGAAGAGATAATCACCGTGCCGCCGGTCTTCGCGTATTCGATGAGGATGTCTTTGAGGTTGGCGCTGGACACCGGGTCCACGGATTCAAACGGCTCGTCCAGGACCAGAATGCGAGGGCTATGAATCATCGCGGAGGCCAGGCAGATCTTCTTGGTCATGCCGGCCGAATAATCGGTGACCATCGTGTTGGCGGCCCCGGCCAAGTCGAAAGCATTGAGCAGGTCCTGGGCGCGACGCGTGGTCTCATCGCGGCTCATGCCGCGCAGCATGCCGGAGTAGACGAGCAATTGCAAACCGGTCAGTCGGTCGAAGATCTGGTCGGGCTGGGGCATGACGCCGATCATGCGCTTGGCCGTGTTCACGTCGCTCCACACGTCATGGCCCAAAATCATGGCGGTGCCGGCGTCCGGTACCAATAGACCGGTCACCATATTGAGCGTGGTGGTTTTGCCGGCGCCGTTGGGGCCTACAAGTCCATAGAACGAGCCGACCGGAATATCGAGCGCGAGTCCGTTGACGGCGATCTTCCGGTCGAAGTGCTTGAACAGGCCACGAATGGACACCGCCGCATTCGGATTCGGCGGCCATGCTTGTGGCTGCGGTTGCGACGGCTGTGCAGGCGCGGGGGCGGCGGCTGGCATCATCGGCGGCTGAAATCCGACATTCCTTTGAGTATTGTCTAAGCTCATACATCCACTCTAGCCCACCAGCCAACCCTCAGCGAAGCAAACCCCCGGGTTGCTGTTGTAGTGCCCCGCTGAGCAGCTCCAACTAGCGGACTCGGTCAACCCTTATGCGCGATGGGCTTCCACTGGGCTTTGGAGAAGAGGGCCTGGAAGGAGATCGGCACGTAGCTGAGCATGTAAATCGGGAAGCTGAGCACATAGGCGAGCAGCTCCTTGTTCGTGGCACCGATCTGGTCGCGCTCGACAATGATGGTCAATGCAGCCAATGCCATCAGGCCCAACACCGATATGATGATGCCGCTGGACCAACTGGCCAGCGATTGCAGCTGGCTCGGCCAACTCACGAAGCCACACGCGGCGAACAGCAAGCCCATTACCGCGCGAATCACGCCCAACACGGTAAACGGACACAGCATCAAGGTGAAGTCGATGCAGGAGAAATCACGTTCGCGAACCGCGCGTTTCAGCAATGCCGAGCCATAATAACGGAATACCTGCAGGAATCCCTTGCTCCAACGTAAACGCTGACGCCAACTTTGCGAGAAGGTAACCGGCTGCTCGTCGTAGAGAATCGCAGTACCGCAATAGCCGATGCGGTCGCCATGCAGAATCGAATCCATAGTGAATTCAAGATCTTCAGTGAGCAGATGGAACTTCCATCCCTTGTTCCGCTTCATCACCTCGCGGGAGAACATAAATCCCGTACCGCCCACGTGGCAAGAGGAGCCGAGAATCATACGCGAGTTAGACAGGAATCGCGATTCACGGATGAACCACAGCGCAGAACCAGAAGACACCCAGTTATCCGCCAGATTCACCGAATTACGGTAGCTGGTCAGAATCTTGAATCCGGAGCAGAACGCCTTGTTCATTTCCTCGAAGTAGTGCTTGTCCAGCTTGTTATCGGCATCGAACACGAAGTAGGCCTCATAGTCGTCGGCCACACCGATGTCGAGCATATGCCCCAACAGATACGTCAGCGCATATCCCTTGCCAACCAGCTCAAGATTGTGGCGTTCCACCACATGGCAGCCCAAAGACCGCACCACGTCGGCGGTGTTGTCGGTGCAGTTGTCGGCCACCAGCCAGATGTCGATGAGGTCGGACGGGTAGGTCTGATCGCGAATCGACCCAATAAGGTTGCCGATCACTTTTTCTTCGTTGCGCGCGGAGATCAGCACGGCATACCGGTTGGTCATCGGGGCGTCGGGGAAGCGCACGGGCTTGGCGAACAGGGACATCACGATACACAGTCCCTGATATATCATGCCGGCACCACCGACGATTACCAGAAGAATATCGAGTACTGAAAGCAGGGTCATCAGCGCCACCCCGCCCTAGGATTGCTGGAGGCAGATTGATCAGACTGCTTGGTTTGCTTGCGTTGCTCGGGCCGCTCAGGCTGCTGCGTATCCGCGGCACCACGCTGCGGAATCGCCGCCGTGTCCGGCTCATCAGAGCTTGCATCCGCACCGACTGTATTATCGGCATTATCGGTATCATCGGCATCCGACTCCGGCTCGGCGCCGCGCAATCCCTTGCGAGCGCTGGAGGATAGCACGTTCTTCGGAATCGCCACGGTGGCGGAATCGTCCAAAGCGGATTCTTTCGTCTCGTGTGGCGGAATCGCATAGATCTGTTCCTGCAGCAAACGCAGTTCCTCGTTCATCGGCACACGGCTGGTGGACCCCTTGGCCGCACGCGGCATGTGCTCGCCGATTGGCTGCAATACGTGCTCGCCGAACGCCTCGGACGCCTCGACGATCTTGGACTTCTTCTCCGGAGTCGGATCGTTCATCAGCGGTGAGTCAATCAGCTCATAGCGCTTGGTGTACGCACGGAAGATGGCCTGCAGCGATGCGGTGACCGGCAGCGCCAGGAACGCGCCGAACGCGCCGAACAGCGAGCCGAACGCCAGCACCGAGAGGAAGGCGACGGCCGCGTTGATATCCATCGTGCGCTGCGAAATCCTCGGCGAGAGAATCAGGTTCTCAATCTGCTGGTAGACGATGATGAACACCAGCACCGCCACGGCGTACGTCCACCCGCGGTTGCCCCAAGCGAACAGCACCGGCAGCGCACCGCCGATATAGGTACCGACCGTGGGGATGAACTGGGATACCACGCCGCAGAACAGGGCCAACGGCAGCCAGTAGGGCACATGCAGGATCTCCAAGAAGATGGCAGTGCAAATGGCGTTGATCAACGCCAGAATCGAACGGGAGAACAGGAAGGACGAAATCTGGCCTTGGGCCACGGTCCACACCAGCAGGAATCGGCGCTGCGTGTTGGGGGCCAGCCACTGGCAGAAGGAGCGGCGCAGCTTTGGGCCGGCGGCGGAGATGTAATACGTGGTCATTACCACGGTCATGAGGTTCAGCAGGAAGGAGAACAGGCCACCCACCGTACTCATGGCGGTGCCGGCGAAATCGGTGACCCACGAGGTCTGGATATTGTTGAAGATTTCCATGCCAAGATTGCTGATTTCCGGCATCTTGAACGTGGTGTACTGGTCCGCGAACTCACGAATCTGCTCATACATTGCCGGCAAACCGCGGACCATGGCAATCATCTGCTGTACGAACATATTGCCGAACAGCGTGAGCAGCACACCCACGACCACGGCCACGCCCACCAGACTGACGGCGGAAGCCACGCCACGCTTCCAGCCATGAGCCACCAGCGCCACCACCAGCGGTTCGACGGCCAGCGCCAGGAACAGCGAGATGATGATGTCGAACACCAGATAGGAGATGTCGCCCCACGAGCGCCAGCAGAACATGAACACGATGACGGCGAGGGCCACATACAGCAGCGCGCGGCCGAACCATTCCGGTGGCCTGCGGGAATCTCCCTTGGCGGGGAACAAAGTACCAAAGTCGATACGATTCTCGTCGCCCGGGTCTGTCCCGGCTTCTGCGGCACCGGTTCTCGACGTGTCGGTGCTGTTTACGTTTCGCGCGCGTTCACTCATGGCTCCCCATTGTAGCGAGGGGTTTGAAGCTCGGATACGCCGGCGGCGTACACCCGCTTTTCTATTGTTGATGTCATGCTCAACGTTTCGATCATCATCCCAGCGTGGAACGAAGCCGAACGCATCCGCGACTGCCTGCTGAACGCCACCCGTCAGACCATCATGCCGCATGAGGTGCTGGTGGTGGACAACCGTTCTACGGACAACACCTGCGCGATTGTCGAACAGTTCATCGCCGAACATCCCGAGGCCCCGGTCAAACTATTGCATCAGAACGATGAACAGGGACTGATTCCCACCCGCAACTTTGGCCTGGACGCCGCGACCGGCGATGTGCTGGGCCGTTTTGATGCCGACTGCATGATTCGGCCCGACTGGGTGGAGGTGGTCTCCGGCATCTTCACCGAAGACCCGGCCGCGATGGGTGCCACTGGTCCGGTGATGTATTACGACATGCCCTCACGCCATTTCGGGTTGAAGGGCGACAATTCCTTGCGCAAGCGAATCTACCGCGCCGATGGCGGACAGCCGCTGCTGTTCGGTTCCAATATGGCCTTGCGCGCTTCGGCTTGGCATCAGATCGCGAATGAGGTCTGCCGAGATAAGGCCGATGTGATGCATGAGGATATCGATATTTCCCTGCATCTGATGGGCAAGAATCTGAAAACCGTGTACTCGCCGCGCATGATCGCCGCGATGAGCGCGCGACGGATGGACACGTCGCTGGGTTCATTCCTGAACTACATGCGACGTTTTAAGAATACGTTTGATGCACATCCGCAACATACACGCACGCATAAGCCAGAGGTGTTGTTCACCGCCATGTATCCGGCGATGCACATGTTCTACCCGGTGTGGCAGAAAGTGCTGAATTCCGCGGATATCAATCCTGCTGAAGCCGCGTGGATCAACGAGCAGATGGAACTGGCGGAGGCGCAAGGCAAGCAGCTGTACGACGAGACCACCACCGACGAAGTCTACGACGAAAGGCACGAGAGATAGCGATGCCGGTGGGTTCCCCTCGTCGGGAACCCACCGGCATCGTCGGCGTCATCGACGAATCACATCAGCGACTTGTAAATCGCGAGAATGTCCTCTTCGGTGGCCTGACGCGGGTTGCCGGGGGTGCACACGTCGTTGAAGGCGTCGTGAGCCAGCGGCTCAAGGTCGCCCTCGGTGGCGCCCACTTCGGAAATCGTGGTCGGGTTCTTCAAATCCACGGTCAGCTTGTGGACGGCCTGCACGGCCTCTTCGCGCACGGTCTCCAGGTCGCCGGTGTAGGCGTCCTCGACGCCGAACGCATCGGCGATGTCGCGGTACTTCTCGCCGGTGAAGTCTTTGTTGTATTCCATGACCGGGGCCAGCAGAATACCGTTGGCCACACCGTGGGCCACGCCCAGACGGCCGCCCAGCGGGTGAGCCATGCCGTGCACCAGGCCGAGGCCCACGTTCGAGTAGGCCATGCCGGTGATGTAGGACGCGTAGGCCATCTGCTCACCAGCCGGAATGTCGCCATCGGCGGACTTGGCCAGGTTCTGGGCAATCATGCGAATGGTCTGCATGGACAGGCAGTCGGACAGGCTCCAGGCACCCGGGGTAATGTAACCCTCGATGGCGTGTGTCAGGGCGTCAAGTCCGGTGGCGACCTTCAGGCCGCGCGGCATCGAGTCGGTCAGGTCCGGATCCACGAAAGCGACGATCGGGATGTCGTGCGGGTCGACGGCCACGAACTTACGCTTGTTGGCGGTATCGGTGACCACGTAGTTGATGGTCGTCTCGGAAGCGGTACCGGCGGTGGTCGGCACGCCGAAGATCGGGACGGACGGGTTCTTGGTATCCGCGACGCCTTCCAGGGACAGCACGTCGGCGAACTCCGGGTTGGCGGTGATGATACCGATGCCCTTGCAGGTGTCTTGCGGGGAGCCGCCGCCCAGGCCAATCAGGAAGTCCGCACCGGACTCGGCGAACTTGGCGACGCCGTCCTTAATGCACTCTACCGGCGGGTTCGGCTTGACGTTGGAGAACACCTCATACGCCAGACCGGCCTCATCCAGAACCTTGGTGACCTTCTCGGCGGTGCCGGTCTCCAGCAGTACCGGATCAGTGACGATAAATGCCTTGGTGAAGCCGTGCTGCTTGGCGACGGCCGGAATTTCCTTGATCGCGCCACGTCCGAAGTATGCAGTCTGGTTGAAAATCATGCGGTATACCATAGGGACTCTCCTTTTGAGCTAGTGTCTTAACTGGTGGTCCGCTCACTCTTTGAGTGGTCCAACGGTTCCCCAGTCTACTCCGCGCATGAGCATTCACCTGAAAACACGCTGAAAGAACAACACTGAAAATAATGGCACGAAATGGCGGAATTCTGCACTTGTCAAATTATTGTCCATTGACCAAACCAGTTCAATCGCCCGAGATCTCAACGATAAGACCATTTTCCGGAGTCGCTTGGTGCTCTCCGAGAAACTCGTCTCTTATCCGCTTACTTCGCGCGTACGCAATCAATATGCGAGATGCCTAATTCCATTCGTGTTTCATCAGCCGAACGCGAACTGGTTCACCAGATGGTGTATTCAACGGTTTCAGTCTCTTGAAGAGGACTAAGATACCTCGACAATTGGGGTGATCATCATAAGAGAATGAGGCAGATAATGGCAAATGGCAGGGCTATGACGGTCGGCGAGATGGCATCCCTGTTTCTCGACCCCGACACTCCCGTTCGTATCGACGCTTTTGACGGCTCGCATTTTGGCCCGGCAGACGCGGATTTGAAGGTCAAAATCGCCGCGCCGAACTGCATGTACCAGCTGCTCGCGCACCCGAATGAAATCGGCATCGTGCGCGCATACATTCTGGGCGATTTCGACGTGGACGACATTGACTACGCCGACCCGTATCCGGCGATGCGCAAGCTGGTGTCGCTGGCCAAATACGTTCGCCCACTCACTCCCGCATCCATTGCCCGCGTATCCGCCGGCATTCTGAGTCACGGCTTCAAGAAGCCGCCGGTGCCCGCCACCGAGGGCCCAAGCAAGTTCGCCCGCATCAAGCGTGGCCTGATGCCGCACACCGAAAAGGCCGATTCGGAAACCGTCAGCTTTCACTACGACATGTCCAACGAGTTCTACGCCGACTTCCTCGGCCCCTCCATGACGTACACCTGCGCGGTATTCGACAACGAGCACATGAGCCTTGAAGACGCACAGGCCAACAAACTGCGCCTGATTCTCGACAAACTGGACTTGCAGCCCGGCCAGCACTTACTGGACATCGGCTGCGGCTGGGGTTCGATGGTCATCACCGCCGCCCGTCGCGGCATCAAGGCGCTCGGCGTCACCCTCTCCAAGGAACAGGCCGCGTACGCCAACGAATGGATCGCCCGTGAAGGGCTGCAGGATCTGGCCGAAGTGCGCGTACAGGACTACCGCGAGGTGCCCGAGCATGACTTCGACGGTATCTGCTCGATCGGCATGATGGAGCACGTAGGCGTCAAGAACTACCAGAGCTACTTCGAAGAGATGTTCCGCCTCCTGAAGCCGATGGGCCGGCTGCTGAACCACCAGATCACCATCAGCCACGACAAACCCCACGGCAAGCCCGGTACCGACGAGTTCCTCGACCGTTACATCTTCCCGGACGGCGACCTCGGCGCGCCCGGCTTCATCGAATCGTGCATCCATGACGCCGGCTTCAACGTGGTGCATCAGGAGAACCTGCGCCAGCACTATGCGCTCACCCTGCATCACTGGAACCAGAACCTCTCCGAGCATTGGGACGACGCGGTCAAGCAGGTCGGCTTTGAACGCGCCAAGGTATGGGGTATGTACATGGCCGCCTGCGCTCTGAACTTCGAGCTCGATGGCATCCAGATTCACCAGTTCCTGGCTGTCAAGCCGGATCGCGTGGGCCACCCGGACGGCAAGTGGTACCCTCTGCGCCAATGGTGGCAGGCCTGACTCCGTTTCCGTGGGACGGCACGCGGTTTTTACCATTGTTCATCTGCCGTCCCACAAAAGTGTGGGATAGCAGATACGTCAATCGGTTGACGCATCTGCTATCCCGCATGACATAAGCCGAGAACCGCAGAATAGAGCCGTTCTTTGCCCTCAGCCCTGAGGGCGTTCTTCGAACGCTGTGGGACGGCACGTCAAAAATCGGCAAAATCACGTGCCGTCCCACACGATTCTCTTTGCGCGCGCATCTCGCGGGTGCTTTTTCTGCAATACTGACTCTATGAGCGCCACAGCCCCAGAAACGGCTGAGGCGGACGATCGCACCGACCATGACACGCGCGGATAAGGCCCACGTTTCTTTACTTAACCCTAACCCGATGTTCGCATTGGTGCTGTTGGCGTGCGTAGTTGCGGTGAGGAAGACAGTTGTTGGCGAACGCGAGCCTTCGCATTGACCGGCCAGCCCGCCGGAGTAGGTACGTGACGGATATGCAAAAGCCCCGCACAAGGCGGGGCTTCATTGTGGTGGCTCCGAACGGCGTCGATCCGTTGACCTAGCGATTTTCAGTCGCTCGCTCTACCAACTGAGCTACAGAGCCATGAACAGTCAAAAACCCGGACAACCCGGGCTCCATAACCATTCCAGCGACCCCGGCCGGACTTGAACCGGTGACCTCCGCCGTGACAGGGCGGCGCTCTAACCAACTGAGCTACGGGGCCATTGTTCTCACTTGCGTGAGGCAACAGATGTATATATTACTGAAATTCGCCGGTCGCGCAAACTTCGGCGTGTTCCGCATAATTTCAAGGTTTTTGCTATCACCAGCACACGAACACGTCTGTCACAAACATCCACAAAACGACGAAGGGCGCGACCGGAACCCCGGCCACGCCCTTATGGACGGAAACGCTTCACGGCATCCACCGCAAAGCAATCGTCAATCTCAGTCAGCCTGCTTCCAGGTGTCGACGTCGATGTGGTGTTCGGGGTTGGCCTGCCAGGCATCCCACGCGGACTTGACGATGTCTTCCACGTCGTACTTGGCGTGCCAGCCCATCTCCTCGTTGATGCGCTTCGGGGAGCCGATCAGGTGCGGCGGGTCGCCGGCGCGGCGGGCCATGACGGCCTCGGTGAACGGCAGACCGGTGACCTTCTTGACTTCGTCGACGATCTGACGCACGGAGGTGCCTTCACCGGTGCCGACATTGAAGGCGTCGTACTTGCGCTCGTCACGATCGAGGTACTTGAGGGCGGCGATGTGGGCATCGGCCAGATCGGAAACGTGGATGTAGTCGCGCACGCAGGTGCCGTCCGGGGTCGGATAGTCGTCACCGAAGATGGCGGGGGCCTTGCCCTGCTTGAGGCGGTTGAACAGCATCGGGATGAGGTTCAGAATAGCCGGGTCTTCGAGTTCGACCGGGCCGCAGCCGGCCACGTTGAAGTAGCGCAACGCGCAGAAGCGGATGCCGAACGGCTGCTCGCAGGCGCGGGCCATCCATTCGCCGAACAGCTTGGTCTGGCCGTAGGGGTTGATCGGCAGCATCGGAACGACGTCCTCGGGCACCACGTCGACCGGCGGCACACCGTAGGTGGCGGCGGAGGAGGAGAAGACGAGCTTCTTGGCGTTCTTGGACTGGGTCATGCCGGTGAGCACGTTGAGCATGCCGTTGATGTTCTGCTGGTAGTACCACAGCGGCTTCTCCACGGATTCGCCGACCTGCTTGCGAGCGGCGAAGTGGATCACGGAGTCGACGCCTTCGGCATCGAGGATTTCGGCCAGACGCTCGCCGGCACCCGGGGCGGCAATATCCATGCCGTACAGGCGGGAGCCTTCGATGCGAGTGGGCTTGCCATAGCTCAGATCGTCGACGACGACGACCTTTTCGCCGGCCTGATGGAGTGCGTGAACGACATGCGCGCCGATGTAGCCGCAGCCGCCGGTGACGAGAACTGTCATAGTTGACCTTTCCTTGTGCGGGTTGCAAGTGTCGGCCGTCGGGAGTTCAGCGGCTGTTCACTTTTGGTCCGCTTTGTTACCTTTTGAAACAATTTTAGTATATCACACGAACATAATCGCACAAAACGGTGGTGTCGTCCGGCAATATCTGCATTCATTAGGTCGATTTGGCGTTCATTAGGTAGGTCGGCCCGGAGCCGGCCCGCACGGACACCGGGCAAATGGCTTGATATGGTGGTTGGTATCGCATACCACCTACCTAATGAACGCCAAATCGACCTAATGAATGAACAGCGGTGCGGCGCACAAGGAAAATCCGAGGAATATATGACCGATCCCGAATCCACAGCAATCGATTCCGTCGCCGCGATGGCCACAGACCACACCGAGGCACCGGCGCACCCCTTGCACAAGGTGCTCTCCTTCGTACGCCGCTCCGGACGTTTGGACGATCGCCTGCAGCGCGCATGGGACAACTATGCCGGCACATATCTGTTGGACATTGCGGCCGGCAATCTGCTGGACGTGCGCGAAGGCGTCACACTCGACCGCACGCTCGTGGAGTCCGCATGGGGCAACGACAATCCACTCATTGTGGAAATCGGCACTGGACAGGGTGAGAACGTGGTGGCCGCAGCCGCGGCCCATCCGGAGACGAACTTCCTAGCCTTGGAGGTCTATGACCCCGGTGTGGCCCACACGCTGCTGCTCGCCGGCAAGCAGGGGCTGACCAACATTCGCGTGGCCCAGGTCAATGCGCCCGAGCTGTTCAAGGTCACCGCGCCCGACACCGCAGCCGAAGTATGGACCTTCTTCCCCGACCCCTGGCCCAAGAAGAAGCACCACAAGCGCCGCATCGTGCAGGAGGCCATGGCCGGCGACATCCATCGCGCACTGGCCGCAGACGGCGTCTGGCGCATCGCCACCGACATCGAGGACTATGCCCTGCACGTGCACGAGGTGATGGACGGACTCGACGGGTGGAAGAACCTGGGCAGCGTAACCGTCAGCCTCCCGCTGGAGCACGTGGGCAAGGGCAACGCCGATCTGGCCGCCGACATGCCGCACGCCGACTTCACCGAATCCGAGCGGTTCGAGGGCCGCGTGCTCACCAACTTCGAGAAGAAGGGCCTGGCCGCCGGCCGCGTGATTCACGACTTCACCTACCAGGCCGTCGCCCTGCACTGATTGCGACACGCCGAAATGCCGTCGATTTGCATAACCGAACAACCTCCAGTAAAGTAACTCGAGTTGTTCGCCCCCATCGTCTAACGGTTAGGACACCAGACTTTCAATCTGACAACGAGAGTTCGACTCTCTCTGGGGGTACCCACCGGCTCCGGTTTCCACGAGGTATCGTGGCCCGGAGCCTTTTGTTTCCAACGGTTTCAGGCCGTCAGCTTGGCCTTCAGCTGCTCGAACAGGAAATCGTGCGGTGGTCGCTGCCACCAAAGATGCACCTAAGTTCCCCTCTCCCAGCATCTGACGCATGAGCGTGTCGTCCAGCAGGGACGTCACGGGCACGCCGAAGTAGTCGGCCAGCGCCGCGATGTCGGGGATGCTCCACGTGTTCTTGTTCTTCATCTTCGCGCTGACGCCGCCCCTGGTCATCTTCAGGGGTTCCGTGAGCGCCGTCTGGGACAGGCCGTGCGCGGTGAGCAGCATGCTGATGTTCCATACGATCACCTTCTGCAGGTATTCGCCCGAGTTCGTCATCCGCTTCTTTATCGTCGTGGTCATGGCAATCGCCCTTTCACTGCTTCGCAAACACATGTTGATATATCCAACATCTCTGGACACGATATTAGCACTCCGACTTGCGAAAGGCAAAATACTTAATTACTATGTCAACTGTGAGTAGACAAAAGCATCTTTCCGTACTGTCTCCGGTGGCTCGTTGGATGGCGCAGCAGGGTCTGTCCTGCCGCGGTCTGGCCGCGGAGATGGGGCAATCGAAGTCATCGGTTGCGGGAAAGGTGAACGGCTCCCTCCATTGGCAGCAGGCCGATCTCGTCTGGCTGTATCGGATGAAGGGACTGCCGTCGGATTTCGTGCTGGACAACGATGCCGCCCTCGTGAACAGGCTGCTGTCTCCTCCGGCAAAAGAAGGTTCCGCGCACTAGGCGCGGAACCGAACGACAACCGAAGGCGTCTCCGACCCGTACATCCGCCAAGATTCCCGGCCGCCGACGTCTTGTATCCCAAGTGAAGGAGGGTCATCGCCATGACCGATTCTACCAATACCGCCGGCATTCGCCCGGCATCTGTCTTCGAGCCTAATCGCCGGCGCGACGCCGCGCGGCGGACGACGCGGGCCGGCGGCAACGTCGATCTGCGCATCGCGAAGGCTCATGTGCTGTCCATGCTCGCCCACCCGTCCCGGGGCTCGCGCCGCTGAGGCGCGCGTCCGCGGACCGTTTCCCCGATACCGGCCGAACCATGTGGTGGTTGGTCGTTGCCGCCGTGTGCGTGTCCGGCGGCGTTCTCTCGTATGCGTTGTGCCGCGCCGCCCGTCTGGGCGACGACATCGGCGCGAGGCTGCGCGAACGCCGCGAAGCGGACCCGGCGCATGACGGCGGGAAGGTCGAGCGATGAGCAGCAGAGCCGAGAACTGGGCATGGGAGCGCGACGACGTCAAGGGCATCACCAAGTTCGTGCTGGTGTATCTGGCCCGCCGCGCCTATTACGACGATGGCGCAGCCGCGTGGCCGAGCGTGGAGACCATCGCGTTCAACTGCGGGTGCTGTGAGCGCACCGTGATCCGTTCGTTGCAGGAGCTGGAGCGCAAGGGCTACATCAGGCCCGGCGACCAGGAGATGTCGGCGCGCAACCCGCGCACCCGCAAGCCGATCGCCAAGGGACACCGCTCGCGCGTGTGGGACGTCGTCATGGACGGCGACCATCCCGCCGAGAACATCGAGGAGAAGCCCCGGAACCTGGACGCGCTGGCGGAAGGCGACGGCAAGCCGGATCCGATGAAGGACAATTTGTCACCCGACGGATTGTCACCCGAGCCGAAGGACGTGGAGACGAGGACAAATTGTCCCGGAATCTTGGACAGAAAGTCACCCAATAGACAAGTGATAAACAATTCTCCCCTCATCCCCTTCGGGGATGCTCCCCTCAACGCCGAACAAGCCAGCGCACAGCCGGCTGCCGGCCCGAATCCCGAAACCGCTCCGACGACCGATTGGGGCAAGGCATTGCCTCCAAGGGGTTGCAGGAACCCGCTGTGGGTGCCCGACCCGGGCAAGCTGCCCGAACCGGTCACGGAACGCGCCGGCCAGGAGGTGCGCGTGCTCGACGGCATCCGCCGACGTATGCTCGCCGTGGACCAGAGGTTCGACGTGCCGGCGACCATGGCCGACCGCAAGGCCGTTCACTCGCTGCTGATCGACCGACCGTACGGCGAGGTCGTCGCGACGATGGACTGAGCGTACCGCAACCGCTACTGGCTGCCCCGGCTCGCCAGCGGTGCCAGGTTCGCCGCGAACTACGTGCAGCTGCGGCTGGAGATGCTCACCCATCCCGACCCGACGGGCAAACGGGCACCCGACACTCCGCTGCCGGTCGTCAAGGATCCCAACCGGGCGATACCGGTCAGCTCATCGTCCGCAAGCCGCGTGCCGATCTACGGGGCGGCGCTGCTGCGCACCTCGCTATGCCAGGAGCACATCGAGGGCGCCGTTCCGCAGGAGGCGTGCCCGGTATGCGCGTACGACAAACGCAACCACGCCACCCACGACGTCGCCGGACGGCGCAAGGCGAAGACCGGCGCGTCGGCGGAGGCGGTGGTGCGGCCATGAGCGGGGACGGGCAGCGTCTTGAGGCGTGGAAGAAGGCCGGCGAATGCCGCGACTTCCCGCAACCATGGTCCGACTACCTGTGGTCGCTGGAGTTCGAGCACCGTCCCGGCGACGCGAAGGCGTTCCACTCGGTCGCCAAGGCCGTGTGCGAACGATGCCCGGTACGCGCCGAATGCCTGGCCTACGCGGCCAGCGGCGGACTCGAATGGGGCGTGTACGGCGGCAAGGTGTGCACCGACCGGCGCAGGATCGCGCGCATGGCCGAAGCCGACGGCGTCCCCTGCCGGGACCGCGGCCTGCCGTGGCCGCAACGCTGGCGGCTGCTCACGGACTGGATACGCGCCCACCGGAACGTGTTCGACGAAGCCACCGGCGAGGCCAGCGCCGAACGCCAGCAACGACGCCTGCGCGCACGGGGCAGGACGGCCGATCGCCCCGCCCCGCATGAGCCGTCAGACAATCAAACATTCAAACAAGCAGGAATCCAAGCAATCAGACAAGCGGACAATCAAGCGACCGACTGACCGGGTTCGCATGATATCCGGCAGTCGCAAAGGAGAAGAACGAATGCGCATCGCCATAGCCAACGCCAAGGGCGGGGTCGCGAAGACCACGTCCAGCATCTACATCGCCTCGGTCATCGTTTCCAGGGGCGGCAGGGCCGTCGTGTACGACGCGGACCCGCAGTCCAGCGCGAGCCTGTGGGCCGCAGCCGCGGAACAGACCGCGGACCCCCTGACGTTCGACGTGCTGCCCGCCAACCAGGCCACGCTCCGCCAGCTCGCCGCGGGAGCCGACCCGGACGAATGGGCGATCATTGACGCGCCGCCGCAGGGACCGACCCTGGACATGGCCATCAAGGCGGCCGACTTCGTGATCGTGCCGGCGTCGGACTCGCCCATGGACCTCCAGCAGGCATGGAGCACCCTCGACATGGCCAGGATGAGCACGCCCGCCGCGCTGCTGCTGGTCAAGGCCGAACGCAACACGAAGGCGTTCCGCGACACCATGGACGCCCTCAACGCCATGGACACTCCCCGGTTCGACACGATCGTGCCGAAGGCCCAGTCCTACAAGCGTTCGCTCGGCACCAACCCGCACCAGCAGGGCGAATACCGCGACCTCGTCACAGAACTCCAGCAGATCGCCGGAAAGCAGGAGTGAGACCATGCAGGGCAACTACCAGCCACTGGCACGACCGGTACCGTTCGACGACGTGCTGCGCCAACAGAACAAGACCTCCAAGGCCACGGGCGAACCGTTGGTCATGCTCTCACTGCGCATACCCGTGTCGCTCAAGACCCGGCTCAAGACCACGGCCGCCGCGCACGACCTGCCCATGCAGCAGCTCCTGCGCGACGCCATCGAACGCGAGCTCGACCGATTCGACAGCGACGACGAGCCGTAACCCGTCAGACAATCAAACAATCAGGCAATCCGACAATCCAGCAGGCAAACAAGCCAACAACCAAACATTCAGGCAGTCAAACATGCAGACGCGATCCCGAAAGCCGATGCGTCTGCGGAAAGGAGACACTATGGACTATTCGATGGAGGTCTCCGTGCTCGGCGACCGGATCAGCATCGGCGAGGAGGCGCACGTCATCACCCTCGGCGTGAACACGGGATTCCCCGCGGGCTCCACGGCGGGACTGGCGTACACGCTCTCGCCATTGCAGGCCCGCGTGCTCGGCGCGCAGATGCGCGCGGCCGCGGACGCCGCGGAGGGGCATCCGGGCATGCCGTCCGACGAGGAGGTGAACGCGGCGGCGAAGGTGTTCTGCGGCGGCGTGTGGAACGGGTTCGATCCCGCCACCATGATGCCGACCGAACGGTTCGACCGGTTCTGGGGCGACGGCGAGGGCCACCAGCTCTATCTGGCGATCGCACGTCACGCGCTCATCGCCGCCCGCATGTCCATCCTCGCCGGACAAGCCGAAAGCTGACAAGCAGACAAGCCCGCATGCAGACAATCAAACAATCAAACTTGATTGCATGCAGGCAATCGGACATGCAAGCAATCAAGCAAGCAATCAAGCAAGCCAACAATCAGGAAAGCAAACAATCCAACAATCAGGAACGGAGCAGAACCATGAACGACAACCACAACGAAAACGAGGAGCCCTTCGATGGCACGAGCGAGGATTCCACGCTCGAAGACCAGATGAGCGCGCACATCGCGGCCATCGCCGCCAGCGGCGTCGCCGCCGAAGCCGAGGCCCTGGCCAACCGGCAGGCCGACATGGCGGCCAGGGAACGCCGTGAAACGCGACTGGCAATCCTCGCCGCCATCGCTATCATTGGCGCTTTCGCTATCTGCGTCATTAAAACATTAAAAAAAAAATATACATGACCCGGACGATAATCACTTTGATAAATATAGAAAATTAACCCAATTAAACCAATTGTTCCTCAGATTGCATTAGGCCAATAAGTCGCCGAGTTAAACTGACGTTTTTCTTTAGTTTTGCGGTTCTTGTTTCAATAAACAGGAACCGCCTATTTTTTGACGATAAAGAAAAGTAGCAGATATAAAGCAATAGGATAAACAATAAAACACAGCTTACATAAAACAGGCATTGATGAGACGTAAGAATAAAAATCATACTCAAATACATTGATGCGGTAAATGAGAAAACTGACAATGCAATACGATAAAGTATTTTTAGTGGACGAATTTCTTTCGTCAATCCTTCAAACACCTTTATTGAATCATAAAGGATGCTTCCTAGAACGTAAACTGACAACCAGTAAAAAACAACCAATGTAAAAGAAATCACCAAATTGGCCAACAATAACTTATGCTGATGCACGGATGAGCAAACATAGACCAGAATCACAAACGACAATCCGATACTATTAAGAGTCCTATTCCATCTTCCCACACTGCGAAACACATAGCGCTTTCTTTTCCTATTGGCGACATTGCATAGCTCTTTTTCCGCTTCGTGCAATCTATTGGATAATTCCTTCAATCGAGTACGATAATTCACAGATATATCGCCTATGCCGTAAAGCATAGTGAAACAAAACAATAAACCAAAAATAAGAAGAACACCAAGTCCTTTCCCATACCGGAGAATCAGACTAGCGGATGACAGGCCGAGAAAGCAGACGGAAAGATTACTGAATCGTATGAGCGTTCTACCCATAGATCTGAATCTAAACATATGATTTTTTGAAAGATCCTCAACTGCGATACCCACGGAAAGACCCGCAACTATCGCCAATAAAGCGAGGATAATAGACAGGCCTGCATCTTCTGCAAAACAGGGGAAAGCTTTTAGTATAGATTCCGTCTTATCCCAAGAAGATTTTTCTGCCAACTCATTTAAAGATAATTCCTTATAATGACGAGCTATGGCCGAAATAGAGGATAATATTATTCCAATAATAAGCCAGAAAGACTCATATCCAAGCCATCGTAAAAATTCAGCGTTTTCAACCTTGTTGTCATTATATATACTATCTAGGTCGATTCCCTGATTACCAACCGAAATATGATATTCATTATTGCGATATAGCGGACTTTTATAAGGTGCGGAGATATGTTTTCCATGTATTATCATATTGTATACTTCCTTGTACGCAATCATCTGCAATTCATCGACAATGTCTTATCGACTGCGAATCCGCGTTCCATATAGTCCTCATTATCTACATCATGCCCGCATTTGTCGAAACTGAAATAGATGCGAAATACAATGTTATAGACGACCTCTGCGTTATGTTACAAATACTCTAAGTCCATATTCTTAACCATAATTCGTGTCCGCAGCCGGATGGTCCTAGGATTGCTAATGCGACTCCAGGCTATCCAGCTACGGATGACCTATTGCAGTTCGCCTGCCAGGTATGGTTCCACGAAGGCGAGGTTGCTGCCGCGTTCGAGTGAGTGGAAGTCCTGCATGGCGTATCGCCAGGATTCCTCCCAAGTGGCCGGGTTGCCGTGTATGCGTCGCAGGGATTGGAGAGTCGTCGAGAACAGGTTCGGGTCCCGTGTGAAGCGGTCGGCCAGTTTGATGGCGCCGCTCTGCTTGTGCTGCGCGTCCAGGTTGTCGGTCCTGCCGCGGAACGCGTGTTCGAGGTTGCGGCTGACATAGAACAGACGGTATGGAATCAAGACGGTGCGACCGCCCTGCTTCTTCCTGAATCCGTCGAGTTTGAGCAGGGAGCCCACGCCGTTTCGCTTGGTCGTCCGGTCCGCGATCAGAGCGTCGCGGTTCGTGGTGACGATGTCGGTCGTCGAATACAGGGTTTCTTCCGCTGACGGGTTCTCCCGCACGCTGTCGTCAGGCGCGAACGCACCGTCCAGATCGCAGATCTGGATGACATGGCCGAGCTGGCCCCATGTGCGATCATGGTCCTTGAGATAATACTCAACGAGTTCGCGCACCGTTTGCGAGGGTTTGTCCGCGGGGTAGAACCCGTTGCGCCGATGGAATTCCTCGCGGTGGTTCGGCGCGGTCAGCACGTCGCAATGGAATTCCTGACCTTGGAACAGGCGGTTCTCGATCAACGCCGAGAACGCCGGCACGAGCAGGCTGGCGTCGCTCGTGCCCTCCACGACCAGCAGGACGATCTTGCGTTTAGCCACGGTCCGCCTCCGTCCCGGCGGCATTGAGTGCTGCCAGATCGTCGTCGATGTCGTCGTCCTCGTCGGGGTGGCCGGCGGCGTAGAGGCTGTTGCCGAACATGCGCGGTATGGGCGAATCATAGATGTCGGGGCCGTTCCATCCGAGCTCGCTGGCTGTCAGGTACCGTTTGCGCTGGTTGTTCGTGGAGGACTTACGGGGGATGGTCGCGAACCGGTTGTCGGGATCGGTCACCGTCGTGCGAATGCAGCTGTTCGGCAACACCTCCAACGCACGCAGGTTGTGGGCGGTGAACACCAATTGCCCCGCGCACCCGTCCGCCAACTGGTCCAGCATGTCGCCGAGCAGTAGTTCGAACACGCCGGAGTCGAACTCGTCCACGGCGACCAGCGCGTTCTCGTCGTTGTACGCGTGCTTGAGGTAGCCGAGCAGCGCGGTGATGCGTATGATGCCCTCGCTCTCGCAGCGGAAGGGCACCATGACGTCGCCGCGGCGCGAGAACAGTTCCGCGGTGACCCGGTCCTCGCCGTCCTTGCCGGAAGGCGCGGTGCCGGTCTTCAGCAGGACGTGCAGGCCGGGCACGATGGTGGGCAGGATGCGGTCGAAGGACTCCACGGTCTGTCCGAGCCGCTTCGCCTGGCCGGGGGTCAGTGGATTGGGCTGCAGCAGGTCGAACGGGAATTCCGTGTTGCGGCCTTCCGGGTTCTCCTCCATGATCGGGATGATCGCGAACGCGGCGTAGGAGCCACGACGGGTGGTGGACACGAAGATGTCGTTGGTCGCGTAACCGCACAGCGTCTCGCGCAGGCGGACGAACTCGCCGAAACGCTCGTTGATATACGTCAACGACCTGGAGGACACGCCATTCGTCTCCCGCACACGGGCCACCGCCCAGTCGATCAGGAACTCGGCGTCCGGCCGGTCGTCGAGCGTGGCGCACCGGGAGAACAGGAACGAACGCCCTTCCATGTACGCGCGGTCCGCGGTGCGCGAGACCACGGTCTTCACCGAACTGACCGCCTCGATGGAACGCCACACGTAGACCGGGGTCGACACGAACCCGTCCGCCTCGGAATCCTCCATACGATGCCCCAGCACCTCACGGCCCAAACGCGAGGGATCGTCGCCGATACGCACCGATTCGGCGACGACGCGCGCCCGCGTCGAATCCGGATTCGCCTTGCGCATGGACACCCTGTACTCAAGATAGCTCGGCTTCTGCTTATCTCCAATGAGGAACGTCGCCGTCACGGTCGCCGAACCGGCGCTGGCGCTGACGACATCACCGGCGGTATCCGGCAGCATATTCCCGGACAACAGCGCGCGCAGTATCCCGATGGCGTCGATGACGGTGGTCTTGCCCGACCCGTTCTGCCCGTAAATACCCGTGACGCTGCCGCCGGTGGGCAGATCATCGAAATCCAAGACGCCATGCGATATGTTCCTCATGTCATCCAGAACAAGTCTTTTCAAACGAATCATCACATTGCCATTCTCTAAAACTCACAATAATCAATTTTTAATTGAAATACATGACTATTATACAGCGTAACCTGTGTGCATACCACCGCGTTTCGTAATCAGATCATAACCGGAGCGACACAACAGCCCCGATCCACGATGAGGTGGTTCGACCGAGGCAACGTTTGTCCGCCGCAGAACCACCTGGCGCGGGGTGATGCTGATGGTGCTTTCGGGGTCCGGCGGCCGGCCGTCGGGCTTGCGGGCGTGCTTTTCTTCCAGGGACCCGGGAGGAGGCGGGTTCTGGAGTCCCCGTCTCCTCCCTTTCCCGGAGAGGGGCGCTTCTGTCGTATGTGGGAAAGGATTTCGTATGAGGTTCGGGAAGAAGGGCGCCGGTGCGGTGGCGTCGATCACCGCCGCCGCGGCGTTGCTGGCCTGTCTGGTTCCGGTAGCGTTGGCCGATAACGGTGGCGGTGGTTCCGGTGAGGACGGTGGCGGTTCGGGCGGTGGTCCGACGCAGACGGCCGATGTGCATTGGATCTACAAGGATTCGTGGCCGGCCACGCTGGATGGCATGAAGACGGCGTTGAGTGACGCGAAGGTGCGTCTGTCGTCCGATCTGGCGAACGGGCAGAACCAGTTCGTGAACATGAACAAGACTTTGAGCGACGCGATCGATGAGTGCCAACGCTCCTATACGGGTGAGGGGAACGCGGACTGCCGTCTGGTGGCGGTGGGCTACGTGCGCTTGGCGGATGGTTCGTTCAACGGCAGCTATGTGAGTTCGAACGCGAAGAACCGTTGGGAGGCGCAGTGGAAGGCCGAGGCGAAGGGCGACTACACGTATCAGGGCCAGAAGTACTCGACCTCGACCACGTGGAAGGACAAGCTCGGCACGCGCAGCGTTGACTCGCTGGCACAGGAGTCGATCGACTCCAACCCGAACGCCTCGTTCCGCGTGATCGTGCTGGCGCAGAACCAGCCGCCGGTCGATTACAAGCTGAACGTGACCACCAGCCACAAGCAGAAGACCGACATGCAGGTCGGCTCCACCGACCCGATCGGCGACGTCATCCACGCCGACAACGGCGGTTCCGCGATCAGGGAGACGTTGAACGGCACCGCGATCATCCATTACGAGAACGGCCCCTACCTGCCCGCGAAGAGCGTGAGCAAGCCGATCAGCTTCCCGAGCAATGGGGATACCCAGCTCGACGATCTCGCCTCGCCGAAGGATTTCGGCATGGAACACTGGGCCGAGGGCACGTACTGGATCGACATCCAGGTACCCAAGCAGGGCCGCATGCAGGCGGCCGTGGACACCGCGGACCGCGATCCGGCCGAATCCTGGAAGGTGAGCTCGGTGCCGCCCGAACCCCCGGTCAAGAAGATCGAGGACGGCGTGAGCGCCGACCGGATGACGAACCGCACCACCATCACGTACGGCACCGGCCGCGCGTTCGGCGGACAAGGGCGAGATGCCCATGGACCATGTCTACGAGTTCAGCTTCGACGTGACCGTGTCGAAGCCCTCCGACTTCCAGCAGGTCAAGGACCATGCGTGGGGCAAGTGGAACCACGAGCCCGAGGCCGACGCCGGAAAGAAACAGTTCGATACGTGGCGGCCGAATCCCGACAAGAGCTGGATCCGCCTGAACGCGAAGGGCCAGTGGGAGGCGGTCATCGACCCGAAGGAGACCAACCGGACCGGCGCCGACGATATGACGCTTCTGGACGGGGACCGGGTCGCCTCGGTGGTCAACGGCACCATCGCCAAGAACCTCATCCAGGCCCCGGAAACCCTGACGCTCACGGACGACTGGTCGGCCGCCGACTACCTGTTCGACGCCGACGACAAGTCGAAGATCAAGGTGTACGAGGCCGATGCCGGCACCGATCGCGAGTCCAGCGTCACCGACATCGCCAACCACGGCAGGGACGTCACCGACCAGTGGACGATCACGATGGAAGGCACCACGGTGACCGCCACCGCAGGCCGGGCCTATCGCGAGGGATTGAAGGGATTGAAGACCGCGAAGCAGGTCACGCTGCTCATTCCCGGCAAGGCGGCCTACGCCAACGGCAAGGGCGCGGGCCAGGTGCGCGACGACTTCGGCAAGCAGGCGAGCGACGAACTGTCGTTCTGCACCGCGCCGGACGGCAAGGCGCTGACGAACAAGGGCTCCCAGACCGTCAACACGCACACCATCCCCACGAACGAGCCGAAGATCTGCGGCTACATACCGCCCGTCGTCAAGGACGTGGTCGGCGAATCCTCGCAGGGAGGCGACCAGGCGTCCGTGGACGGCAGGGTCGTCTACCCGGGCCAACGCTTGGAATACCGTCTGGAGACCCAGCCCCACCTGCCCGGCAATCTCGCGTACTCGGTCAGCGAGGTGGCGGTCACCGACACCTATGACGAGCATCTTGAAGTGGACAAGCAGACCCTGGAGGTCACCGACCTGTCCACCGGCAGGTTCATCCCGAAGACCGAGTACGAGACCCAGTGGAACGACGCGCAGCACGCGGTGCGCCTCGTGTTCTCCGACGGGTACGTGAAGACCAACTGGCGCAACGGGGCGAACCCGCGCATCATCGTCCGCTTCGAGGGCACGGTCGCCAAGGACGCGCCCACGGACACCAAAATCGGCAACCAGTGGGCCCTGACCCTGAACAACATGATCACCCCGAGCAACAAGGTATGGAACGAGCCGCCCGACTTCACTCCCGTGAAGAAGGACACCCAGGCCGACCCGTCCATCAGCATCGACGGCAAGACCGCGCTGCTGGGCGACCGAATCTACTACCGCGTGACCATCGACGCCAAGCAGACCAACCAGGCCTACAAGGTCTGGAGACTCGGCATGACCGACGACTGGGACGACGAATACCTCTCCCTCGACGCCAAGCACATCGAGGTCACCGACACCGCTACCGGCAAGGACGTGACCGCGAAGTTCAACATCGCGGCGATCGACGGCGTCGCCTACGTGTACGCCAGGACCGCGGACACGAAAGTGCCGGCCACCGGCGAGACCATCAAGGGCGACCCCCAGCCCAGGAACCTCAAGGAATACGCCGAAAAGAAAACCCACGACCCGTTGAAGGAGCCGGCCATCGACCAGTCGATGCTGGGTACGAGCTACGAGGTGAGCCTGCCGATGACCGTCATCAAGGTCACCGACGGACATATCGTGAAGAACAAAGCCACGCAGGTCGTCAACGACACCCGCAAGGACACCAACGAAGTCGCCAACCCCCTCAAACCCGTCAACCCCTCCAAGGACGTGGTCGTGAAGGTGGACGGCGAATCCATCGACAAGCACAGCGTGTACCTCAACAGCCTGTTCCTCTACCGTCTCGACAGCTCCGTGCTGCCCGCGCACCGCGCCTACCAGAAGGTCACCGACTGGAGCATCACCGACCCGCTCGACACCGAACATGATCAGTACACCGGCCAATGGGCCGTGTACGCCATGCGCGACCTGACCGAACAGGGCAAGGTGATCGCCCGCAGGGG
Organism: Bifidobacterium sp. WCA-178-WT-4B; assembly: GCF_009696495.1. Lineage (NCBI taxonomy): Bacteria > Bacillati > Actinomycetota > Actinomycetes > Bifidobacteriales > Bifidobacteriaceae > Bifidobacterium > Bifidobacterium sp. WCA-178-WT-4B. The sequence goes on from NZ_VULV01000009.1 coordinate 24,932, forward strand.
CGTGAAGATCGCCGGCAGCGGCTTCGACGCCGGTATGTACGGCGGCGAACTGTTCACCCTCGCCCAGGATGACAAGGGCGTGGTCACCGTCACGGCGACCCAACGCATGCTCGACCTCGTCAGCGGCAACGACGAAAACGAGCAGGCATGGACCGCGTTCATCCAGTGCAAGCGCGTCAAGACCGGCGAACACATCGCCAACCGGTTCGACGAAACACTCAACGGCACCAGCCGCCCGTCCAACCAGGTCGAGACGCACACGCCCGACATGACCCCGAGCCTGAAGATCGAGAAATGGGACGAGGCCTCCGGCTGGCCGACCGGCGACCGCGACCAGGTCAAGGACGCATTGGCCATGCAGGGCGACACGCGCATCGTGTTCACCATCACCAACACCAGCACCACCGACCCCGACACCAAGCAGGGCGCATGGTACCGAACCAAGGACCTGAACCTCAAGGACCAACTGGTCGCCGGCGACGGCCGGGTGACCGATCTCGAATATCCCGCCGATTGGGACAGCCGTGTCCTCAAGCCCGGCGAGAGCGTCGAGGTCAAGGGCATCCTCAAGGGCGTGACCGATCATCACACCGACCGCGCCACGGTCACCGGCACGCCGCTGGTCGAATGCGTCGTCTCCGACCCGGATCCGTTCGACGGCAAGGACGAGACGTCCGCACCCGATGACGCGGTCACGATCGACGGCAGGCTCGTCTGCCCCGACACCGAAGTGGTCAGCAACACCGACGACTGGAACGGCTACCGGACCGGGCTCGCCCATACCGGCGCCGCCATCCAGGGCGTGATCGCAGCGGCAATCACCCTGCTCGCCGTCGGCGTGGGACTGGTCGCCGCCCGCCGGTTCAGACACGGGAACAGTGCTGGCGGCCGTCACTCAGAATCGGCGCAGTCCAGCGATATCGCGGATACCGATGAGGATGTCGCCGAGACTACGGATGAGATTCCTTACGAATCGTCCGTGATCTGACCCGGACGTCGGACCTGCTTCCCGTCATGATAGTTCTTCCAGTCGGAGTATCTTACGATTGGAAGAACTATCATGTATTCATCAAATTATTACGGATTACAATTGATGTTTCTTTTGGCGCGACGAAAGAAGGAAACATTCTATTAGAATAGAGTCATTTACATTAAATAATTGCGCAGTTACGATTCGAACGACTTGAGTGGTGGGTGGGTTGTCATCTATAGATGACAACCCACCCAAGGTCTTTTTGTTTGTAGTTGGATTTCTTACTGCTTGTCGGTTTCCTCGGAGGCGAGGCGCGCTTCGAGCTGTTCGACGATGTGGTCGTGCATGTTCTCGTCGATCTTGACGGTCAGGAGGAAGACGACGAGGCTGGCGACGATGCCGGCGAGCGGCAGGTAGTAGGCGCAGGTCTTGAACGTGCGGATGTCCTCGGGATAGTCATGTGTGCCCATGATGCTGCCCACGCCGCCGAGAAACGCGATGCGTCTACGGCCCGCCGCAATCATCGCGTCCAGGGCGTCCAACATCGTCTGCGACAGATCGGGCCGTACGGAGTCGAACAGGTGCGGTGCCGGATTCGTGTCGATGCACACGCCATGCGGGAGTGCCGCATGCAGGGCGCGCAGGTCCGCTTCAGGAAACACCGTGGCATCCACGGTGATGAACCCATCGAACTCCGCCGCGCGTTCCGTCAGCTCGCGTATGGACCGGATGAACGTGGGCTGGTCCAATTCCATCGACTCCGCACACTCCGCAAGAACCTTCCGCAGATCGGAGAAGTATGCGTCCTGCAGCTTCTCCCCGGATGGAGGAGCGTCCAGCACAGCAATCGCGGGACGGAACACGTTGCGGTATCCCAGCTCCTCGCATACGCGCAGCACGCGCCGTCGCGTCTCCTCCTTGATGGAGAACGATGGGTCGTTCAGCAAGCGCGACACCGTGCTCTGTGACACCCCGGCCCGTTCCGCGACCTCCTTGAGCGTGGCCATGACATCCTCCCCGCAAACTTTAGTAAAGGTTTTACTACAGCATAACCCGGGATTTGCAAGATGACGGATTCTCCTACTCAGGAAATGACCTACAACTGATAAACTTCAAGCGTCCCGACAAAGGGGCAATGCATAGAGGGCGGGCGTGTCATTGAAAAACATGCTCGCCCTTTAATCAAGGCTTATGGCAGTCTGAACTGGCACCCCTCATGCTCATTGTCTGTTTTTGAAGAAGACGAAGAGTTGGTTGTCGTGTATGGCGGTGATGGCGATGGCAGCTCCGATTTGCGCGGCGATGAGGGCTGCGGTGAGTGCGGGAAGCTGGATGGTGGTCAGGGTGAGTGCGTTGGCGTGTCCGCTGGTCCAGCGTGCCGTGGTGTAGGTGATGGCGGTGGCGGTGAGGATGGCGGGCAGGGTCCATGCGAGGGTTTCGAGCGCGTTGGTGGCGAGGATGCCTTGGCGGGGCATGCCCATGTGCAGGTCGTCGGCTATTTCGATGCGTCGCGCGCGCGTGGCCATGATGGCGATGGCGAACGCGGCGATGGGGGTGATGGCGAGCATGCTGCGGGTGGTTCGCTGCCGGTAGCGGGTGTCGAGGTCGGGGTTGGTGCCGAGCATGGTGTTGGCTTGTTTGGTTTGGGTGGCGGGCGCGGCTCCGGGTATGGCGGTCGCGGTGGTGTTGAGCAGGTCTTCGGCGTCGGGGTTTGCGGGGTTGATGGTGGCCCAGCATTCGTCCCATTGCTGGCCGGCGTTGATGGGTGTGGGGGTGATGATCGCGTAGGCGAGTCGTTGGTCGCGGCTGTCGTCGGCCCAGGGGAAGACCGCGCTGATGTGCATGGTGCCCTGGGTTGTGGGCAGGTCGTCTCCTTCGCGCGCGTGGAGGGTGGCGGCGAGTTGGCTGGAGATCCATACGCCGGGTTGGGTTTGCTCTCTTGCTCCAACGCCGAGCACGTTAGCGAGTCCCGGTGTCGCCTGCCAGGCGTCCAGTGGGGCCGCGGGCATGGCGGTCAGGGTGATTTCCCCGTTGCTTTTGAGCGCACCGGCCGCTTGGATGGGATTCGTGGTGGGGCCGCCTGTGGTGCCGGTGGTTTGGGTGAGGTTTGCGCAGGTGGTCGGGTCGATCTGCTTGCTGCCGGAGATGATGTGGATGGCGGCGGCGCTGGTGGCCCATTGCCGTGATTCGTGTTGGAGGGAAGTAATGGCGGTCAGGTCGAATACGGCGGTTCCTGCTGCGATGAGGGTGAGGATGCCGGCGCAGGCGAGGGCACGTGTAGTGCCGGTGGCGACGTTGCGCCATACTTCGGACAGGATGGCGGTCGGTTTCATCGTGTGTCGTCCTTGGTGTCGATGTTGGGGTTCGGATTGTGCCACGCGAGGTCGATGACGCGGGTGCACGCGGCCCGGGTGTTGGGGTCGTGGGTGGCTATGACGACGATCGCGTCGCCTTGCGCGAGTCCGGTGAGGGTGGAATCGATGTCGTTGGCGGTGCGCTGGTCGAGTTGGGCGGTGGGTTCGTCCACGAGGAGGAGGTCGGGTTTGCTGGCGATGGCACGGGCGAGCATGAGACGCTGTGCTTCGCCTCCGGATAGTTCCCGGAACTCGCGTGCGGCGACTTTGGTCAGGTGGAACGTGCTCATGATGGCGATGGCTTCGTCTTCGGCCTGCGTGCGGTCGATGCCCTGGCCGAGGAGTGGTTGGACGACGTGGTCGATGGCGGTGCGCCGTGGCATGCCGTGGGGGTTCTGGAACACCCAGCGCACGCGGTTGACCCGGCTGCGTCGGATGGTTCCTTCGGCGGGCGGCTCGAAGCCGGCGATGATGGACAGGAGGGTGGATTTGCCAGAGCCGGACGGCCCGCACAGGCCGACGGCCTCGCCGGTCGTGAGGGTGAAGTCAAGGTCGCGGAACAGCCAGGGGCCGTCCGCGAACCGGTGGCCCACGTGCTCGCCCGTGACCGACGGTATTCCGCCGGCCGCGGGCCGCGCGGAGTCGATTGGCCGTGTCGGCACGGGGTCCGCGACCGTTTCGAGGGGCAGGATGCTGGTGCTCATGCGCGTCCTCCTTGTGTCAGTGCTGCATTGCGGCGGGGCATTGGATGTCGTCGAGTTTGTGGCCGAGGGCGACTTTGCCGATTGTCGCGTCGGCTTGTTCGGGTTGGATGAGCGTGGCGCCGAGGGCGGAGCCGATGACGGTGACGGGGATAGCCTGTTTGCCGTCGGGCGAGACACAGGCGCGGGTGCCGTTCTGGCCGGTGATGGCGGAGGGCGGGACCTTGATCGCGTCGATGGGTTGTTCGAGCGCGAGGGTGGCGGTTGGTTTCTTGCCGCCTTGGTCGGCGAGGGTGGTCTTGTAGCCGTCGCTGGCCTGGATCTGGTCGAGGAATTTCTGGTCGCTGATCCTGCCGTCGGTCTTGTCGAGGCTGGTCTTGACGCCGAAGAGCGTGAACGTGCGTTTGCCTTCTCTCAGGTTCGCCGGCGTGGGGAAGGTGATGGCCGTCAGTTGGCCGCCGGTCTTCATGATTTCGGCACCGTCCGTCAGGTTGGTGTTCAGTCCGGCCGTGCATTGGGTTGGTGTGGCGGTGGTCTGGGGCAGCCATGCCACGTCGGTCGGTCCGATCCTGCCGTCGGGGTTGCGATCGCCGGCCTGCGAGAGCAGCTGGTTGACGCCGTCCTTGGTGCGCCACCCGTAGGTGCCGTTGCCTTCGGCGTTGTAGCCGAGGCGGGCGAGTTCCTGTTGCAGGGCGAGCACGTCGGGCCCGGTGTCGCCGGTGCCGATCTCGCGGTAGAGGGGCGTGTCGGTGTGCAGGGCGATGACGGGTTTGCCGTCCACGGACAGCAGTCGTTTGCCGGATTCGACCGCTTGGCCGGGCATGCACAGGGTTTCGCTGACGGTGCCGGCGGCGCGCGAGGTGAGCGATTGTTCCGCGCTGGTCTCGAACGAGGCCTCGACGGTCCGTTCGTCGTCGAACTGCTGGCGGCTGGCCGTGACGGTGTCGGGGCTCGTGGCCGCGGACAGTCCGTCGGGTGTGGGCGTGGGGATGACGAGCGCGGTGACGAGCACGCCCGCGGACAGCATCCCCAGGCCGGTCAGGATCAGCGGGGTCAGGATTCGTGTTTTCATGTGGTCGTTTCCTTTCGTCGGATGCTTGTTCGTCAGCCGATGTTGACGGCAAGGCCGGCTCCGGTGAAGCATGACTGGGCGGCGTCCGACGAGGCGTCGAACGGCAGTCCTTTGGACGCTCCGTCCCCGTTCAACGCGTTTTCGAGTTTGCGTCCGGTGTAGGCGTCATCGACGAGGCTGCTTTTCTTCAGGCATTCCACGGCGGTCTCGTACGGGTCGGCCAGGAGGCCCGGGTTGCCCTGCTGGAGCTGGTAGAGGGATTCGATGATCTTGCTGGTACCCTCGGAGCAGGTGTTGGATGCCTCCATGTACTTGTTCACTTCGGCGTCGGTCGATGGCACCGGCGTCACACCGGTGGTCTGGTAGAGTCCGTTGGACAGTTTGCGGGTCTGTTCCTGCCACCCGTTCTCGGCCATGCACGCGGTCTGTTTGTCGTGCGCGGTCTCGTAGTCCTCGGCGCTGATCTTGCCGGTCTTCTTGGCCCGTTGGAGCACGTCGCGCTCGAACTGGCTGAGTGTGTCCTTGGCGAGGTACTGGTCGAACAGGGCGCTCATGCTCGGCGCGATTCTGGTGCCGGATGTCTGCGCGTCGTCGGCCGTGTTCTGGTTCCAGGGCGTTGAGCATGCCGTCAGCGAGACGAGCAGTCCCATGCAGGACAGCAGCGCGGCGGCCCTGCGCAGCGTTTCTTGGCGGAGGATGGATGATGTGCTGGTGGTCATGGTGGTTTCCCCTTCCATCGGCTGGTGCGGTCTGTTTACTTGGTGTTGAAGTCGGGATCGTGGTAGTCGGGCACCTTGGCTTGGCATTCCTTGATGGCCTTGTCCCGGTCACCGTCCGTGGACCCCGAGGACACCGAGCCGGAGCCGTCGCCGGTCCATTGGAGCACGACCCAGTTGCCGTCCATGATCTGCGCGGGCACTCCCGCCGCCGTGAGACAGTCGCGGTATCGTTCGGCGGCCTGTTTCGAGGCCGGGTTCGATCCCTGCGGCGCGTCGCCGCCCTGGCTGTCGGTCTTCGGTGCCGCGTCCTGCGACGTCGTCGCGGAGGGCGCGCCGGATGACTGCGACGACTGCTGTTGGCCGCATGCCGACAATGGCGCGGCCAGCGCGGCGGCCAGCGCCGCGGCCGCCGACAGTCTGAATACGGATGTGGTTCGCATGTGTTCCTCCCTTGCATGGGTTCGCCGCTGCCGGGGCGATGCTTTGGCCCGGCGGTTGCCGGACGATGCCCATTACAGCCGGCTCTCCGTGAGCGATGGGTGCGTGTCGCGCTCACCTAACGCACACCCACGCCGAGCACAATGGAGAACGCGAAGGCAATCGCATGAAGGCCATGAATCGGAATCGGAGGCAACGAAATATGGCGAGGATCCTGATCGTCGAGGACGACGCCGACTTGTCGGCCGTGCTGGACGACTGTCTCAGGCACGAGGGGTACGCGACCGGACTGGCAGGCACCGGCGTCGAGGCGCTGGACCTGCTCTCACGGGGGGAATACGACGTGATGCTCCTCGACCGTGATCTGCCCGTGCTCTCCGGAGACGAGGTCATGCGCACCGCGGACAGGCTGCGCATCCCCGTACGCACGCTCATGCTCACCGCGGCCGGCAGCATCGAGGACCGCGTGCACGGCCTTGACCTCGGAGCCGACGACTACCTGCCCAAACCGTTCGCCTACCCCGAACTCCTCGCCCGCATCCGCGCGCTCCTGCGCCGAGGCGACGCCGACGACGCGCCCACCGTGATCTCACGGGGACGGCTGTCCGTCGATACCGTGAGACGGCTCGCCTACGCGGACGGCCGGCCTCTCGACCTCGCACCCCGCGAATACTCGCTCCTGGAGGAACTGCTGCGCGCCGACGGCGGGTGGATCAACACCCGCGCCCTTCTCGAATCCCTGTGGCCGTCCGAGGCGCACGACCAGCCCGACCTCGTCAAGACCGCCGTCTACTCGCTACGACGCAAACTGCCCGACCCCTCGCTCATCGCCTCGTCGCGCGGAGAGGGATACCGCATACCATGACCGACACCGACACGACCAACCGGCCGGCCGGGCACGCCGCGCGCCCGCGCAAACCCGCCAGCTTCCGCATCCGCCTCGCCGTCACCGTCGGACTGCTCCTGCTCGGCATGCTCCTCGCCGTGATCCTCGTACAGAACATCTCGCTCGACTGGGCGTTCCAGCATCAGGTGGACACCATCTCCACAGGCAGCAACCAGAACACCATCACGACGGAACCTGCCACGCCCCAGGACGGGGTTCCCGGCACGGCCGACTCATGTAACGCGGATCCCTGCGACGTGACCGGTGCCATTCTCTCTCCGACCGCCGGGCAGACCGGCACGGAGGGCGTGGTGCTCACCGTCAGGGACGGCGTCGTGCAATGGATGCGCTACGGATCGCTCGCCGTGTTCGCCGTATCCGCGCTCCTGGCCGTGCTCCTCGTCTGGAACCTGTCGGGCAAACTCACCGCACACCTCGACTCCATCAGCCGCCAGACCGGCCAACTCGACCCCGACCATCCCGCCGGGCGCATCAGCCTCGATCATCCCGACGCCGAGACCGCCGGCCTAGCCGACACGCTCAACACGATGCTCGACCGCATCGAGCAATCCAACGAACTGCAACGATCGTTCATCCGCAACGCCAGCCACGAACTGAAAACACCGATCACGACCATCGGCACCAGCCTCGAAGCGCTCATGGCCCAGGACCGGTTCCCCGAGGACGTCAAACCAGCCATCAGCCACGCCATCGAAGCGAACCGCAAAAGCAGTGAACTCATCAACAGTCTGCTCGAACTCTCCCGCATCCAGACCGTGCCCGACACCAGCACGGAAACCGTGGACCCCGCCCGCATCGTACGCGACACGCTCGAAACCCACCGCGAACAGGCACAGGCACGTCACCTGCGCATCGACGCCGACGGACTCGCCGCATACCACGGCCCCTTCATCGAGACGAACCCGCGCTACCTCTCGCTCGCTGTGGACAACCTGATACGCAACGCCATCATCCACAACACCGACCACGGCGCCATCACCTGCACCATCCACGACGACAAGCAGCACGTCACCATCAGCATCACCAACACCACAAAACAGCCGGACCACCCCGAAGCCACGGCCGACCTCATCCAACCATTCCACCGAGGAGACGCAACCCGCATGGCCAACCAACCTGGCCACGGCCTCGGACTATCCATCACCAAAGCCTGCACAGACGCCATCGGCGCCAGCCTCAACATCAGCCGTCCCACAGCCGATGTATTCCGCGCCGGAATCATGCTAAATCGACATATCGGCATGCCCATTAGATGATTTATTCACGATAAGATATCCTTACTCATACTGACTGATTAGTCAATGAATGCGAGGATATCGATGAATAGTGCGGAACGGAGACGTAGAACGCGCGAAGCCCTGCTCGAAGCCGCGGCTCTCGAATTTGAAACACAGGGATATGCGAAGACCACATTGCAGGGCGTCGCTGACCGACTTGGTTTGACGCGTGGCACAGTGCTGTTCCATTTTCACACGAAGGAAGCATTACGGGATACGCTTATCCAATGGTGCGATGAGCGCCTGTGCGCAAAAGTGTCCCAATGTAGCGGCAGAAGCGATTTCGCTCGGATTCTCGCCGCGATTGCTGACATGCACTATGAAGATGCGCGAATACGTTCCGGATTGCTGCTGCATGAAGAAAAAGCCCGAGCGGAGAACGCGGGGCACATGAAGTGGGAGGAAGCACTTGAACTAGTCTTGTTTGGGCAGCTCAACGACGCCCATGACAGCATTAAGGCAGGAGCCCTAATCGATATGTACATCGCCGTCATAAGGTCCGATCGATGGAAGAATAAGCAGCAGCTCCGTCAGGCTCTTGATTTCTATCTGTCCCTAACCGGTCTGAGCAAAGCGGCTGAACTCTCTGATAACAGGCTATAAGGGAATCGTATGGCAAGAATCAACGATTCTTGTTGACTGACTAGTCAGTCAATGCATATTATGGGAGCACCAACCGGAAAGGTTGGACAACCCAAGGAGGAAGGAACTCCCATGAACACCACCGCCAAAAGCAAAATCGGTCTGCTGGGCAAAGTCGGAGCCGTCGCCGCAGCTGCGGCAGCCGTGATGGCTTTCACCGTTCCTGCCGCTAACGCGGCCGGAACCTACGCTCTCCATGCCGGCACGGACTATGCCTTGGCCCAGACTTGGACCAACGGAGGAACCCAAGGTCGCTCCTATGCGCAGCATGGTAGGCGCGTAGCAAGCACCGTGTGGACTCTGCAGTCCAGCCGCGCATACGCCGATGACGGGTACTCGACCAGCTATCACGCTCAGGTCTGGTTCCGCTGAATTTGACTCTATGAATCGAGGAGGCGAGCTTTGCTCGCCTCCTTCTTTATTCGTCCTGATCAAAACGGTCTCACCGCACATAAAGGACAACGAGACCATTCTTGTCCGCCGCTATTCCGCCGGCTTTCCCTGACGATGGGTGTCAACGGAGACCGTTGCCTGTCGGGCTCCTTGATCGTCATCAGAGGAGGCCGTCGTGGATTTGTTGAATCAGGTGCTTCAGTTGTTCGTCAGGTTCGCCACCATCGGCGGTGGGCTGTGGCTGGTGTGGGGCGCCGTCACATTCGGCGGCGGCCTGAAGGATCATAATGGGCCGCAGACGCAGTCTGGACTGTGGCAGATCGTGGGTGGAGGCATGATCATCGCGGCCGCGCAGATTTTCAACGCGGTGGCTCTGGGCTGAGCTGATTCGGGGCCTGCCATGGAGGACTTCATCGTAGCCATGCTCAACATGATCGGCGGCGGAGGTGCCGGTTCGATCACGGCCGGGCTGTTGTCCCAGGCGCCGGAGACATGGAATCCCGCTCTTTACCAGTTGGCGGTGAACGTGCATGGAGTCGCCGTCAAGCCTCTGACATCGGTGGTGCTCGCGGTCATGTTCACGTTGGAGCTGGCGCGCAACTCGACGCGCATTGAAGCGGATCGCGATCTGGGTGCGAAGATCGTGGCCGGCACCATGTTCAAGATCGCGTTGGTGTTCATCGCCGTGCAGAACGCCGGTCTGTTCATCGGCATGTTCAACCGGGTCACGCAGTTCCTTATGCAGGGCGTGTCCTCGCAGATGTCCTTTGAGGTGGCGGGCGAGGGTGGCCAGTTGGGCGATCTGATGCGCGACCAGATCCGTGATGCAGGTGTGATGGGGCAGGCGGCGTTGTTCTTTCTGCTGGTGATCCCGTGGTTGTTGTCCCAGTTGGCGTCGGTGGTGTTCACGGTGGTGCTGTATGTGCGGTTCATCGAGTTGTATGCGTTGACGGCGTTTCAGTCGTTGCCGTTCGCGTTTCTGGTGCATGAGGATACCAAGCCGATCGGCGTGGGTTTCTTCAAGTCGTATGCGCGTACGTCGGTGAATGCGGTGTGCGTGTTCGTCTGTCTGGTGTTCTATCAGCGGATCGTGGTCGATGCCGTGAGGATCCCGGATTCCGCGGACAAGGGCATGGTGTCGTGGGTGACGGGCAATTTCGGCAATCTCATGATGGCGGGCATCCTGCTGTTCTTCGTGATCGCGGTGAGCCAGCGTGTCAGCCGCGCCATAGCAGGCGGCGAATAGCCGCATCGGAACCGGGGCCAATCGGAAAGGATTCTTTCATGTTGCAGATGCGCGTGTATAAGGAGATCGCCAATGTCGAGGCGAAGGTGATGTGGGGGCTGGGCTGGCGTCAACTGGCGGCCGCCGCGTGCATGCTCGTCCTGGGCGGCGGGGAGGCGGCGTTGTTCTGGTCGTTGGGGCTGACGGACCTAGGCTCGTATCTGCTGTTCGTGGTGTGTCTGCCGTTCGCGCTGTGGGGCTGGTGGCGTCCGAAGGGACTGAAGCCGGAACGGTATCTGGGATACATGCTGCGCCAACGTTTCGGCCCGAAGGTGTATCCGCTCGAACCCCATGTTCCCGCGAGATTCCCCGGCAAACCGTCGTTGAAGGAGAAGACCCGTAGACGAATCGGAGGAAGGAAGGCACGTCGTCATGTCTGACATCAACGGCAGCAAAGCGGTCAAAGGCAACGACAAGCGACATGGAAAGGCCGGAAACCGGCGCTCCGGGAATCGTCGCATACCTCGTTCGTCGAAGGAGCTGCTTGGCTATGATTCGATGCTGTCCAACGGGATCGCGTATCTGGGCGGCGACCGGTGGAGCGTGTCGCTGCGGATCAGCGACATCAACTATCAGGTCGCGACCCAGGACCAGCAGCTGGACGTCGTGGACCGGTGGGGACGTTTCCTGAACTCGGTCGGCGAGAACATGGGTGTCCAGATCACGGTCGCCACACGCATGCTGGATCCCGAGGAGGTGACGCGCAGCATCGCCATGCCCCTACGGGGCGACATGCTGGATGGGTTGCGCGGGGACTTCAACCGCAATGTGCGCCGGCGTCTCGCCGGCCGTTCGCAGGGCGCGGTGACGGACAAGTATCTGACGCTGACGCTGCGCGAGCGGGACGGGGAACGTGCGGTCACGCTGCTGAACCGCGCCGTGCTGCGTGCCACGGCGCAACTGCGGTCGGTGGGCGGCTGCGTCGGCGTGCGCCTGGACCGCCGGTCCCGGCTGGAGGTGCTGCACGGGATGCTGCGTCGCGGCACGCGGTTCATGTTCGACGAGGACGGCTTCCTGAAATCGCATGGCATGTCCACGAAGGATTACGTGGCCCCGTTCGCCGTGGACGTGTCGGACCGCCGGCGGCTCCGGTTGAGCTCGGGCACCACGGAAGTATGGCACCAGTGTCTTCTGGTGCGGGATTTCCCGGATTACCTGAGCGACCAGCTGGTGTCGTCCATCACGGACATCAAGGCGGATATCACGGTCGGCATCCATCTGTCCCCGCGGGGCAAGGCCGAGGGGCTGAAGCTCGTGAACCGGACGATCGCCGAGATGGACATGCAGGCCATCGACGAGCGGCGCAAGAACCGCAAACAGCATCTGCCCGAAGACATGCTGCCTCATGATCTTCAGGAATCCATGAGCCAGGCGGGCGAGCTGCGCGATGATCTGGAGCATAACGGCGACCGTCTGGTGGATTCCCTCATGATCGTGGACGTGTCGGCGGACAGTCGTGAGCAACTGGACCAGACGGTCCGTGACGTGACGGCCGCGATCGATGGGCAGTCGTGCGTGGCCGAGACCTTGGCCTACATGCAGGTGGAGGGGTTGAACGCCGTGCTGCCATTGGGCAATCCCCTGCCGCCGATGCGCCGCACGCTGACCACGTCGAGCGCGGCGATTCTGGTGCCGTTCACGTCGCAGGAGCTGTTCGAGCCGGGAGGCGTGTTCCATGGAGCGAACGCGCGCACCGGCAATCCCGTGGTCATCGACCGCACGAAAGGCATGAACGGCAACGGGTTCATCCTGGGCACGACCGGGTCGGGCAAGAGCCAGGCGGCGAAGAACGAGATCACCCAGATCTATCTGACCCGGCCGGACGACGATCTGATCGTCATCGACCCGGAGCATGAGTTCACGCCGTTGTGCGACGGTCTCGGCGGCGAACGAGTCGAGATTGGGGAATCGTCGCGCGCGCACATCAACGCGCTGGACATCGAATATGAAGACGATTCCGAAGGCGACCCGATACGGTCGAAATGCGCGAGCGTGCTGAACATGCTCGGCGTGCTGATCGGCGGACAGGACGGCATCGACCGCATGCAGCGCAGCCTGATCGACCGCACGGTCATCGGCATGTACCGCGAGGTGAGGGAGCATCCCGAACTGGGCATGCCCACGCTCGCCACCCTGCACGACCGCCTCGCCGCTCTGGGCGAGCCGGGGGGCCGTGACGCGGCGCGCGCGTTGGAGATCTACGCGACCGGCAGCCTGAACGCCTTCTCCCATGCCACCGACGTGGACACGTCCAGCCGGTTCCTCGTCTATGACGTCTCCGGACTGGGGGCGGAGCTGCGCACGTTCGGCATGCTCGTCGTCTTGGACCAGATATGGAACCGGGTCGTCAGGAACCGACGTCTCGGCCGGCGCACCTGGCTGTGGGTGGACGAGTTCCACCTGCTGTTCTCGAACCGGTACGCGGCCGAATACTTCCTGCGCCTGTACAAGCGCGCCCGCAAATGGGGCTTGACCCCCACCGGCATCACGCAGAACATCGAGGAGCTGCTGGCCAACCAGGACGCGAGGCTGATGCTCGCGAACAGCGACTTCCTCCTGCTGCTGAACCAGACCGCCACGGATGCTGACGCCCTGTGCGAACTGCTGAAGCTGTCCGACGAGCAGCGGGCGTTCTTCACCGGCGTGCAGCCCGGCCAGGGCATGGCCAAAAGCGGCACCGCGTTCATACCATTCGACGGGCGCATCGACACCGACAGCCTGCTCTACCGGCTGTACACCACGAAATTCGAGGATCGGAAACCCGCATGAGACCCCTCGCCCCCAGCTCATTCCGGGCCACGCGCAATCTCATACGGCCGAACGGAAGGATTCCCGGACTGCGGGTTCGGCACATCAACGGGATCTCCTCTGCCCACGGGCCGGCCGGACCGAAACGCCCACGGGCCATGAACCGCAACGGTGGCCCCGAAGCCCCGCATCCGAACGGCACGACGCCCATCGATGCTGCGGAACGCGGCATCGATATGGCATGGTCCGTGCTCGAATCGCAACCGGCACAGGAGGAGGACAGCGAAGAAAACAATCCGCAGCCGACGGCAGTCGCCGGCCGGATCGGCGAAGGCCTGAACGGCGTCCCGCGCAGGAAGAGCGCGACGGGCGGCACCATGGCGCGCGTCGCGGCGGGGAGGAGGGTCTCGGCCCATGCCAGGCGCGCGCGTCGTTCCGGCAAGGCCGCGCGATCGGGCGGCCGGAGGGCCAGATCCGCCGCCAAGGCCTCGACCCAGGCCGCACGGCAGGCCATACGGATGGTCGCACGGACGGCGATGGCGGTGAAGGCCGGCATCACCGCAGCGGCGTCGGCCACGGTCGGCGTCCCGATCCTGCTGGGCGCGGTGGCCGTGCTGATGATCGTCAGCCTGTTGCTGTGGTTCATCCCCACCGTCGCCGCCGGAGACGGCGGAGGCTGCGAGGCCGGCGTGATCGAGGTCCCTGACGAGGCGAAGCCCTGGGTAAGCGAGGCGGCCCGGTCGAGCGGGTTGGGCGCGGATTTCATCGCGGCGCTCATGGAACAGGAATCGGGTTTCCGGCCGGATGCGTACGCCGACGACAGCAACGGCGGCACATGGGGCCTGCTGCAGATGAACAGGAGCGTATGGCGCGGCGTACATCCCGACGGCGCCGACCAGACACCACCCGAAGGCATCACCGACCCCATGGTCCACGCCCATTACGGCGGCATGTACCTGAAAAACCGTCTGGAAGGCGTCAAACAGCTCAAGGCCGCGCACCCGGACATGCCATTCGCCAAGCTCGACGATCTGACGGCACTGGTCATCGCCCACAACGCCGGCGAAGGCAACCTCATGAAATACCCGGATATCCCAAGCATCACCAAACGGTACCTCGACAACGTCAGACCGGCGATCGACATGGGAGGCGGCTGTTCGGCCACGGCAGGACGAACCATCGGCAAGCTCGCGCCGCCGTTGGCCATGCAGCCCGGCACGTTGAATGTGGACGTGGCGGCGACCGGCACGCCCGTGGGCAGGATCACCACCTATGCGACCGGCCAATGCACATGGTGGGCGGCCGCCCGCCGACTGCAGATCGGCAAACCAGTGGACGGCTACATGGGTGACGGCTGGATGTGGGCGTCAAGCGCCCGGAAACTCGGATACCCGACCGGCGGCGACATACAGCTCGGCGACGTGGCCAGCTTCACCAAAGGCTATCTCGGCGCAAGCACCGACTACGGGCACGTCGCCATCGTCGAGGAAATCAAAGACAACGGCAGCATCGTCATCAGCGAATCCGGCGGAGGCATCCCGTACGCATGGCTCAGGACCCTCACCAAGGAACAGGCCAACAATCCCAACATCACCTACATACACTGACCCCGACGGAAAAGAAGGAAACATGCGCCGCATCAATCCCAGGCTCGATCCTTACGAACTTTCCGACCTCATGAGCGACCCCGGCAACTGGGACCTTCTTACCCAGATCCACGACCATCCCGGCACATGGCCGGAACTCGACCAATGGGCCGCGCACGCCATCGAGGACCCGGGAACGGCCGGAGCGCCGCCGGAACCACCAGCCGGAACGAGACCCGGACGCCGGTTCCGGCCCATCGCACCCGTTCTCGACGACAGGCCGGCACGAGCCACGCGAAACGAGAAGACCAAGACACACACGCCCGTCACGCATAGGCGGGAGGAACCGACAACAGCCCCGAAACCCAGGGAAACCGGTGGCCAGACAGCCGACGACGCCATCACACCGGAGGAAATGGCGCCCGGGGAATCGGACGAGGTCCCCGTACGCCGACGCATCCCCCTTGTCCGCATCATCGGCATCACGCTTACATTGGCCGTCATCATCGGGTCGGCCGCGGGTCTGGCTGCGATGATGAGCATCCGGGACCATCAGGCGGCGCTCACGTCATGCAATCAAGCAATCAAGCAGTCGGACACGATACGAACGGACTGGGGCAAGGTATTGGAACAGGCCGAACCATACCTGAGACTCGGCGACGGGGATGTGCAGGATCCCAAGACCCTGGAACTGGTCGCCGCGATCACGCGATACCGGCTCCCGGAACCGCCGGCCGCCTGCGATCCGGACATGACGACGAACCAGCTCGACCACCGGCGGACGTCCATGGAAAAAACGAACGGCCAAATCCAGGCCCGCACCAAGGACCTGCGCGACGCCGTCGGCAAGGCCAAAGCCTCACGCGAACGCAAGCAGCTCGCCGACGCGCGGGAGAAACTGAACCAGGTCATCGAACAGGCCGACACGCTCTACAAGGATTCCGCGGACAGGACCGACGACGCCCGGCCACGCATCGATCTCGGAGCCGAACTCGACCACGCCCGACACACGGCGCACGAGAACAATAACCCCTCCACACTGGAACAGGCCGCCGAAAGGCTCACCGACGCCATGCGACGGGTCAACGAGTCGATGCAAAGGAAAACGGAGGCGGACGCCGCCGGACAACGCCCCTCACCAAGTACGGGTGCCCCGGACCATGGGGGCGCGCAACCGCATGCGGGCGATGCGGATGCCGGCGAACCCGGCCAATCCGGGAACGGATTCCCGCCACAGCACAAGCCGTCGTGGGATACGAATCAGGGGGATTCCCCGATCTTCCCGGACGAATTACGTTTTGAGCAGAGATGAGGAGCGGATATGTTCGCTGTAGGGGGCTGGTTCGTCTTGTTCGTAGGTGAGGAATGGGATAGCGTCGCAAATCCTGATGTGCAGACCGGTGAAAATGTCGGATATTTCTGCTGTAGTACATCGCTCGACGCGACAGCACGGGGTGTCGGATGCGTTTTCCATGGAAGCTGGCATAGGACATGTCAGGCAATGGCATAGATATGACAAAATAGATATTAGAGAGATATATACATATACCCGCTGTAGTGTACGTCATCTGCAATGATGAAACATTCGCTCTCTTCGGCTTGCATGGTAGCATTGCGGGCAATGGTGATGATGTTCATGCGAAAGGTAGCATATGAATGATAATCAGATTGACTGGCGTGAGACCGTAGAGACACTCCTTGCCCGCTCGAAACGGTCATTCGTGCCGATTGACAAATCCTTCGTGCAGCTTCCACGTGGCAACGAAGAGCGCAACAGCGTGCTTGCCCGGTTCATCAGGAACGGAGATTTGCGCGGTCTCAAGGCGTATCTGCTGATAGCGGCATCGACCAGCAGCAGCGATGAGAACGGGGAATGGTACACCACACTGCCATTGCAGACCTGGGCAAGGGCGTTCGGATGCTTTCAGCATGCCGGAATCGATTCAGGAAAAGCTGCAGCCACGAAGATACTCTCCCGCCTGCAGCAACGGAAACTAATCAAGCGGGAACGATCAGGCTCCGGCCGCGAGGTCAAGGTGCGTCTTCTGTCCCAGGATGGGTCTGGCGGACCCTATCAGAGGCCTCGGCAACGGTTTCTGCGCCTGTCATATGAGTTCTGGCGCACCGGTCTCGACGAGGAAATCAGTCTTCCCGCATTGGCCATGCTACTGGTTGTACTGGGAGAGAAATCCTACTGCCGGCTACCTTCTGAGCGCATGCCCGAATGGTACGGGTGGTCGGCTGACACAGCCGAAAGAGGGCTGCATGAGTTGGTCGAACGCGGGTTGGTCAGCAGAATATCAGAAAGTATTTCCACGCCATTGAGCCCCACAGGGTTCTCCAAGGTGAACACCTACACGGTGCTACCGCCGTTCGATCGGGAATCGCTGAACTCGTCCCGCAGAAGAAGAGACATGACGGAGGTGAAAGCCAATGAGTAATCTAGTCGCTTGGGGCGATGAAAGCGTCAGAACGCAGGGACAAGACGTTCCCGCATACTACATGGGTGTCTGCATCTGCAATCTGGAGGAAGTTGATGTACATCGGATGCTGACCACGGTCACCAAAAGACACGTGCCCAAACTTCACTGGCGCGACATGACACCTTCGGAGAAACGCAAATCCATACCGATTATCGAACGACTCGCATTGTCGCACATCGTGGTGGCGGCCATACCACTCGACGGGTCGGTGAGTTCGGAGCGGGCCAGGAGAAAATGTCTGGAACTGCTGCTGCCCGTCTTGGAATACGAGTATGGGGTGAACCGTCTTGTCTTGGAGGCGCGCGAATCCCATCAGGACGACAGGGATCTCGACTTTGCCAGGGGGATTCGCAGCCGACACATCATCGAGACGTTGCGTGTAGATTTCAAGCCCGGCAATGAGGACGCTCGTCTATGGATCCCGGATCAGGTCCTTGGCGCACTCGGGGATACACGCAACGGTACGATGGATTTCAGCCCGATGGTCGCATCCTTGGATTTTCGGACCGTGGATCTTCGCACAAGCTGACTCTTCCCGAAACGAATCAGATATCACTGGTCGTTGGTGAACGATATAGTATGAGATAAGCCAGCCTCTGAGGAGGAAATGGAAGTAGGAGCCGGATTCCCTGTGCATCATGGGGGCCGGCTCCTGCGCTATCGATTGCGAGCCACAGGAAGCTCTGGATGGCCAGAGATTTCACTAATGATTCCAATCATGACATTATTGAAGTTCCTGTATCAATGACATCAATATGTTTACCGAGCACGTCACTGTGCATCGACGATGCTACGTTATTCCCACTGACGGGAAGCAGCCACCGCGGCTGCTTACAATAGCTTCTCGACAAATTCCACAAAGATTGATCATCTGATATCTCTCTGCTTTTGGGCGATGCAGGCGATGCCGATTGCGGTCATGGCATACGCGAGGGCAATCGCGCCGCTGAGCATCGGGCTGATGCCTGGTTTGGGTTCCAGTATGGCGGTGCCGGCTATGGAGGGCAGCCATTCGTGCAACGTTTGGGGTGCCTGCAGATTGGTCACGACGATGGGCAGGAGATAATACAGGGCTATGTAGGCGGCCGCGCCTTTGCCCGCCGAGTCGAGGGTCACGCATAACGCGGCGGCGACCAACATTCGTCCGGCGAGTATCAATGCCACGGGCAGGCACAGCAGCAATGCCGTGGACAGCGGCGCGGGCCATGCCTGTTCGGGCACGACGGGATTGAGGATGAGTCGAGAGACCTCGGTCGCAGCAAGCGCGCCGAGCGTCGCCGCGATAATGCCGATTAGGGCGATGTCGGTGCACAGGGCCAGGAACAGTCGCGTCCGTTTCGGCTCGATCAGGAACAACGGCACGGCGGTGGCCGTGTTGGTCAGGATGCGGATGGCGAGCAGCGCGGCGATGATCGCCACGGGCTCGGTCATGGGCATGACGGCGCCGGCGATGCTCGGCCCCATGCCCGCCAGCGTGGCCAGGCCGTCGAGTTTGGAATCAGTGGAGAGCATGAGCCGCACGGAGACGCTGGTCAGTGCGGTGAACAAGATGAACGCCACCGGCAGTCCGAACCATGCCGTCAGCGGTGCCGGCCGACAGACCGCATAGCGCATGAGCAGCGTCAAACGGCGTATGCATCGTCCCGTCCTGTTCATGATGCGTGTTCCTTTTCCGGGGTTTGCCGGATCATGCCGGTCATCACGTCACGTAATGTCGGCTCGGCATGGTCCAGACGGACCAGTGTGGCGTCATGCCTCGCCGCAATGGCGAACACGGCGGCCTCGTCCGTCTGTCGTGCCAGATAGGAGCCGTCATCCGAGAGGTGAATGTCGGCACCAAGCCGGGCCAGATCGCCGATGACCATGGCCTTTCGAGTCTCATCCACATCGGGCGCGAACCGGAACACGGTCCCGGACTTGCCGCCGTTGCCGGCGATGACCTGTTCGAGCGGCCCACAGGCCATCTGCCTGCCGTGCATGATGATCAGCACGTGGGTGGCGATGCGCTGCAGTTCGTCGATCTCATGGGCCGCGAGAATGACGGTCTTGCCGGCGGCGGACCATTGGCGCATCGAGTCGTGCAGCCAGAGTCTGCCGGCGATGTCCAATCCGTTGAACGGCTCGTCCAACACGAGAACCGGCGCGTCGGCGATGATCGCGCCGGCCACGCCCAGCCGTTGCCGCATACCCGTGGAATACCCCTTGATCCGTGTCTTCGGCCAACGCTCCAAACCGCAGTCGCGCAGCACGCGGCGCACGCGGCGGCGCACGTTGGGCAATTCCATCATGCCGGCCATGAACGTCAGATACTCACGGCCCGTCATCGACTCATCGCCCAACCGGCCGCCCAGAAACACGCCCACCTGCAGACCCGGTCGCTCCAACTGCCCGTACGGGCGGCCCATGACCAGCGCATGTCCCCGGCTGGGAGCGGACAGGCCAAGCGTCATGCGCAGCGTGGTGGACTTTCCCGCACCATTCGACCCGGCCACCGCCACCACCTGACCCGGCTGCGCCTCGAAATCGATCGGGCCTATCGTCGGCCCGGACGCATACCGCTTGACCAGGCCGCGAACCTCAACAGTGGCGTCCATGGCGAGTCTTGCCGCGATGAGATACCGGATCGCCGGCGTTTACTGATGCCGCGATACTGGAATCTATCTGCCCTAGCTCATCTCCGATCATTTCATCGTCAGCGACAATACTCGGTTCCGGAGGCTTTTCCTCCAACCGAACGACTCCTCTGCGCTGATCCACCACCTCATGCATCAGATAAACCACAAATGGCATATACAGCAGGCTGCACACCATCAACACAATCATCCATTTGAACTGGCGGCGAGCCCACTGCCGATACGCCAACACCAGCCAGACCGCCGAACACGACCATTGGAACACCGTCACCTGCACGACCGCGGGCGGCGTGGACGGCACCCCTGCCAGCAAATTCGAGAACACCTCATGCGCGTACCTGCCATACGCAGGCAACGCCACGGCCTCTGCCACACCAAGCCACACGATCAGCACGCCGGCCAATACCAGATACCACCAGTTCAAAGTATGGCGACGCCCGTTGGAAATACGCCACTTCAAGGACTCAAACCAGACCGAAAGGCGAATCATGATGCTCCTTAAATATGAGATACGTATGTTTCTATAATTGCAGCAAGGACAAGCGAAATCCATGAAATAAAAGCCATTGACAGGGTCAATAAAACGACATTACCTGTATCAACATTTCGTTTCTGACTGTTTTGTAAGAAACATAATTCATAATGTGTAATAGTTAGTGCAATGCCTGCAGCAGTAATCAAGGAAAAACATTCAAAGAAAAGATGCGGAATAACCGCTGTTAATAATTTATTACCAAAGCCTTGGAACAAATACTGAGCCGCACTCCAACCAAAGATGCCATAGTTAATAACCAATACGATAGTTGTAGGAATAGAAAAAAGAAATCCCCCTAATAATAGTGTTAGCCATACTTTAGTATTATTCCACAGCAGTTCATTAAGATACACGTTTGGAATTATGGCCTTGCTCAAAGGGTACGGACGTAGTCTGGCCAAAAGTCCACCACCCAGAAACGCCATTAAGGAAATCATTAGGATACAACACGTCTTAATAAAGAGCAACTTCAGGAATCCCACATTATTCCTTTCCTGAAAGGCCATAATATCTAATTAATAAATCACCATGCTGCGGCACCTGATGTTCCCAAGATGCCAATCATGGATTGAATGGCAGAAGTGAGTGGCGCCGCCGCGGGGAAGATCATTCCCACCGCAGCAGATCCAAGCCAAGCTACAGCGACAATTGCGGTGGCTGCTGCGCTTCCAATTCCTAGCACTACCATTAGAGAAGCGACAAGTGGAACAACAAAAGGAGTGACGAACACTGCCGCAAGAGCAACTGCCGCACTTGCCATTTGACGCTTTCCCTTATCGCAAGACGTGAGGCGGATATCATTTTCATGCTTAGACATCATTGTCTCCTTTGAATAATGTTAACAAACACTATGTAACTTCATTAGTTAATTGCATTAGTTTCCTTGAGTAATACATCAGCATTATTTTGTAGCCTGCTATTGGTCGCACTTAATGGAGGTGATCGTGCTGCATTCGTAAACTCTTTTATCATAGGGCTCCTTATAAAATCTCAGTATTATAATGTTGCCATTTTATTGCTATAAGACATCGACAAGAGTCTCATTCGCAATTCTCTCGTTCCATTTGCATTGTCAGCTTCTCAAATTGAAGGTGGACTTACAAGCTCCAAATTGTCAACTGTCATTCCGGGATGACAATACCTCAGGATTTTTTGGAACTATGTATCACCAATCACCGCCTCTGGCTGAAAAATGGCGGTATGCCTCTGAGTAGGTAGATGCATCGGTCGGAGGGGATGCGTCCGAGTTCGTCCGGGGTGAGGAGTTTTCTGGCGTTTTTTCGGGTGCTGCGCGTCCAGCTGCCGTTGAGTCCTTTGGTTTCGCTGGTTTCAATGACATCAATCGTCTGGTCGCCGAGCCGGTCGCTGATGTATTTGGTGGTGCTTGGTTCGTTGCCGCCGAGGAAGAGCTGGCTGTCGCAGTTACCGGCGATGGTCTCCCAATCGTCCTTGTAGAGGCTTTTGCCTTGGCTGACGGTCTGGAGGATGATGCTGCAGCTGATGCGGCGGCTTCGTATGGTGGCGATGAGTCGTACGAAGTTGGGGATCTTGCCGATGTTGGCGAATTCGTCGAGCATGCAGTGCACGTCGCGGTCGAGTATGCCGTCGGGGTTGGCGTCGGCTTTCCTCACGAGGGTTTCGAAGAGGCATTGGTAGAAGACGCTGGCGATGAAGGAGAACGTGGCGTTGGTGTCGGGCAGTTCGAGGTATACGACGCGTTTGCCTTGGTCGAGGGTTTCGAGCCGGATGTCGTCGCCGTCGAGGATGCGGCGCACCTCGCGCACTTGGAGGGGTGCGAGGTGGACGCCGGTGGTGATGATGATGCTTTTCTTGGTCTCGCCCGCGCCTTTGAGGAACGTGTTGTACTGGGCGCAGGCGAACGCGAGCCCGTCGAGCATGGCTTGGGTTTCCTTGTCGTAGTCGTCGGGGTGTTCGCGCATACGGTGGATTTCGGTTTGGGTTTCGGCGAAGAGCGCATCGATGATGTATTCCCGGTCTTCGTCCTGTTCGTTGGCTCCCATCCGGTCGAGGGCGTCGGTGACCTGGTTGAGGGTGGGGTTGTTTTCGGTGTAGTAGGTCCATGCGATGAGGGCGCATAGGAGGGCTTTTTCGGCGTCCTGCCAGAAGCTGTCGCCGGTTTTCCGGTCGCCGGTGGCGTTGGTGACGAGGTTGTCGGTCAAACGCAGGATCGCGGATTGGGGTTCCTCGGGGTCGATGTAGCGCATGGGGTTGAACCGGTCGGACCGGTCGAGGTGGATGAGGTCGAGCGTGTTGACCTGGTAGCCGTGGTTGCGCATGGCGTGTTCGGTGTCGCGTTTGAGTTCGCCTTTGGGGTCGGTGACGGCCCAGTTCATGTCCACAGACAATAGGTTGGGTTTGACGTAGTAGCGGGTCTTGCCCGAACCGGATGACCCGAGCAGGAGCGTGTTGAGGTTGCGTAGGGTGAGTCGCGTGTCTATGGAGAGCCGTTCGGTCGCGGTGAATCGGATGTTGTGGGATTCCACGGGATCGATGAACGGTCTGATGTCCTTCGGGGTGCCCCAGTGGGCGGAGCCGTGTTCCTCGCCGCTGCGCAGGTTCAGGCGTGCCGTGTACTTGTATGCCCAGATTAGCAGGCCGATGCCCATTGCGGTGAGTCCGCACAGCAGGTCGATATGGTTCGTGGACAGGTGGAATGGGTGGTACAGGTCGAGCCAGAACCTGTTCATCAGGTCGATCACGCTCATGCCTTTATCCAGGTCGGTGCGTATCTGGTAGCCGATCTTGTCGCCCAGCCAGAACAGCGTGAACAGTCCCGTGGCCGCGGGCAGTATGGCTTGCAGACGTTTCATTGGTTTCCCCTGTCTCTTTCCAAGCCGCCGCGGTGCTGCGTCATGGTTCTTCGCATGTCATCGCCTGCGGGGACATCGTCCGGCTGCGGAATCCGGCTGTTGATGCGGTGTTCGGCGCGGACGCGGATGTTCGTCAGCGTCTGTTCCCTGGTCCATGGCGGATCGTCGACCGTCGGATGCATGACGGCGGTGTCCACCGGCAAATGTTCATCATGCCCGGGTGCCGTCTGTCTGTTTCCCTCGTCGGCGGCGATGGTGATGCGCGTGAGGCCTTGGCGGTTCTCGATGATGTCGCCTCCGTCGCACATCGCGGCAAGGATGCGTCCCACGGGCGTTCCCGCATCATAGATGGCCGGGCTTTCATGTGTGATTGGACCGCCGACGGTTTCCTCGCCTGTGTCGATGATGGTAATCGTTCGCGCCGTGTTCACGGGAGCGCGTCCTTGACGCTGGTGTGCAGGGCCATCTCGTCGGCCATGATGTACGCCTCGTCGGCGTTCTCCTCTTCGTGGATGATGCCGTGGATGATGATCCGTCGTCCCTGCAGCGCGCCCTGTTCGCGCAGGTACGCCGCATGTGCTCCGGCCGCGTGCACACGGATGATGAGCGGCGAGTCCATGGTGCCGGCGTTCACGGTCAGGGCTGCCGTCGTCCCGTCGTCGCCGTCGGTGTGGAATCTGGCGTCGTCGGTGAGGATGCCGCGCACGTAGGCCTGCGGGTACCGGGCGTCGCTCATCGGCTTGGCCTGCGTTTTCTGATGGGTTTGTCGGTGTTCGGGGCTTTGCCTTGGACGGCGTTGATGGCGTCGCGCCCGATGGCGCGGGCATGGCGGCCGCCTCCGGTGAGCGCGTCGGATTCGGCGCGGGCCTTGGCCACCCGGACGTGTTTGGAGGCGAGCGTGTCGAGGGCCTGTTCCCGTGCGGCCATGACCCGGATGCTCCACGGGTCCCGGTAGTCGTAGATTGGTTGGCTGATGCGGGTGCGGTCGGGCAGTTCGTTGCGTCGGGTCTTGCGGTCCACCGGGTAGGAGCGGCATGCGGGGTTCGCGGATTGGATGTAGTGGATTGCGGTGGCGAGGTCGGCGATGCGTTCCTCCGCTGTTTTGTCCATGTCGATGAGCACGCGGCCCTGCACGTGTTGTTCGTCGCATACGGTGCGCGTCCACGTTTCGTAGTCGCGCACGTCAACGGTGTCCCGTTGTTCACGGTCGTGCTGGTATCGCGTGGCGTCGAACCGGTAGGTGATGTCGTGCGGGTGCACGTCGGCCGACCATTCGGGCAACGGTTCGATGGGGATCTCGCGCAGGGTGACGAGCCGGTACGGCGGTTCGATGTCCCCGTAGGAGCCCTGGGGCTGGAGGATGCCGAAGCCCTCCGCGCGCAGCTCGTAGCCGAGGCGTCCGAGCTCGTCCCGCAATTGCCGGTAGGCGGTGTCCATGTTGGTCATGCCGGTCTCCTTCAAGGGCTTATCGGTTGCGTGTCTTCGCCCGCTCCTGTGCGGGCGGATGGGCCGTGGGGTCGTCGGCGCGTCGGCCGGCCCGTTGGCGTATGCCGTCGAGCACCGTGTCCCTGCCCTTCGACGTGTCTGGTTTCTCCTCTTTCACCGGTTTGGGGTTGAAGGAGGTGATGGGTGCGGGCAATGCGTATCCCTGGTCGATCGGGGTGATGCCGTCGGCCGGGTCGAGTTCGCCGATGGGTCTGGCGCCCATGGTTTCGGCGAGTATCGTATCGGCGTCGCCGTGCCCTGCCCGGTCGGCGATGATGCGTTGGAGGGTGTCCTCCAATCCGGCGCCGATGTCGGTGGAATCGATGGGCATGATGCACTGGTAGACGGGCGCGCCCCAGTTCGTCGCCGTGCCGGCGAGCGTGTATTCCATGACGTGTTCGCCGGGTTCGAGCAATGATTCGAGCCGGAACGGTTCCTGTGCCGGCATCTGGTCGGAATTGGCGTGCATGGCCTCGTGTTCGGCGACGAGCCGGGCGAACGTGGCCGAGCCCGAGGGCATGTCGCCGTCCAGCTGGTCGGCCACCGGTCTGATAAGGTCCCTGACCTGCTGGCGCAGGTGGTTGTCGTCGCTGTCGTTGGCCCGCATGATGCGTTCGGCGATGCGTTCCGCACCGTCCGATCGCATCACGTTGTCGTGCGTGTCTCCCCAGCGTCCGACCATCCGCAACGCATCGGACTCCGGCGGCGGCGTGGCGCTGAGGCCGGGCTCGTCGTCGCCGTGGGCGTCGACGATCCGTGTGAGTTCCGTGCCGGAATACCGTTTGGTGTCGGGGATGGCCTCGTCGATCAGGAACCCGTGGTCGGCGAGGGTGACGTTGTCGTTGATCGAGGCGTCGCGCCCGTATTTCGCCACGTCGAAGTACATGCCGTACGGGCCGTCCAGGAGGCTCGCGAGTTCGCTGTTCCGGTTGGCGCAATGCCAGCCGTACATCTCGTCCAGGTCGGGCGTGTTCTCCCGCGTGATGCCTTGCGGCGGGTCGTAGGCCATGTATTCGATGTCCTCGGCCTGGACGAGCAGGTTCGCCAGCCCGACCGGGTCGTGCACGTTGTTCATGTCGGCCGCCAAGCGCACCGCCTCCAATGCCTCGGGCCGGTCCTGCGTGAAGATCCGGGCGGCTTGAGCGAGCGTGTTCAGGGCGTGGAGGTCCTCGTATTCGCCAGGCCGGTAGTCGAGCGCGGCGAGCAGGCCATCGTACTCGTAATCGAGGATGCCGTACTCCTCGTAGACAACGCCTCCTTGGCGTCCGATCTCATAGGCCTGCTGCGCGTCGAGCGTCAGTCCTACCTGTTCGGTGAGGAACCGGTCGATCCGCTGCTCGTCCACGGGCAGGCGCAGCCATCCGCCGATGAGCGTGCCCTCGTTGTATCGGCCGAGGTTGCCCACCCATACGTTGATCGTCAGATCGTCTTCCGCCATCATCGGCTCCTTGCCTGCGCCTGTGATTGTGTTCTCGCCGGCATGGCGGACGGGGTCTGCGTGCGTCGTTCGGCCCTGTCCTTGATGGCGTCGAGCGTCCCGCTCTTGCCGGCCGCCCGGGATTGCGCCGGCGGTTCGCCGGTTTCCGGGCCGGGGGTTGCTGCTGGTGTGTCCTCGACGGATCGGGTGCCGGTGGTGGCGGTGACCGGTTTGTTTTCGGCGCGTTGCCTCGCGTAGGCCATGCGTTGCGCCTTGACCGCCCGGCATAGCTGCCAGGCGTCGTCGATGCGCATGGTCTCGCGTTGCTCGCCCTTGCCACGCCACAGTTCCACGGGCTCTCCGGGTTTGAAGCTGACGGTCACGTCGCGCCCGTTGAGTTTGGCGTCCCGTGCATGGTCGGTCAGGAAGCGGTCGAGCTGCCATCCGGTCAGGTCCACGCCGCGGATGCTGGTACCCTGCGGTATCGCCACGCGCATCTTGTCGAACGCGCGCCCGTCCTTGGAGGTCATCCGGTACAGGTGCACGTAGCTGTTGGGGAAGTTCACGCGCGGCCAGATCTCCCGTCTGCCGTCGGCCGCTACCGGTATCGGGGTGCCCGTGGCGTCGTCCCGGTCGGCGGGCGTCGGTTCCCGCCGCCGCGCCGTTGCCGGCGATGCGTCGGACGGTGCGGCCTGCCGTTGCGCCGGCGTCTGCATGGTGTCGGGCGTGTCCCATGATCGTGCGGCCTGCGTGCGGATGCGTTGGGCGATCTCGTCGGCCGCCTGGGCGAGGTCCGGCGCGGGAAAGCCGATCGCGGCGTCGGGCCATGCCTGGTTGTGGCGTCGGATCGCGTCGTCGACGACCATGCGGGCCACCTGGCCCAGCCGATTGTCCTGCGGCATGCCGGCGGCCACGTATTGCTCGCCGCGGCGCGTGATGTCCGCCAGGGCCTGCCGGTCATTGTCGATGAGGTTATCCATGAGCCAACGCGCGTTGGCTGAAAGCTCGGGCATGATGATGCTCCTTTCCGGTCATGATCGTCGCGCATCCGCTCACCGGGTGCGCGTGCGCCGCTTCGAGGGCGTGGCGCGGCGTTGGCCTTCGATGCGTCTGCCGGCACGCGTGTGGATGTCGTTCAGGGTCTGCTGTTTGGTTTTGGGACGGCGCACGCCGCCGTCCGGGGCGGGGATGTCCATGCGGCTCCAGTCCAGGCCCCGCGAGCGTCTGGCCAGGGATTCGATCACGTCGGCGATGCGTCTGGCCTGGCCGGCCGGGTAGGTGAAACGCACCGTGTCATCGGCGACCCGCTGCGTGTGGTGGGGTATGTGGAGCCGGTCGAGCCGGTCGGTGATGATCGCGGCGTCACGGTCCCAGGGCACCGTGCGGAAGTCGAAGCAACCGTTCGACGGCGATTCGGCGTCGAACGCGAGGCGCGGCGCGTCGTCGGACGGTTCGAGGAACGGGTTCCCCTCCTCCCGCTCCGACGTCGGCGTCGTCCGTGTGTCCGGCCGTGCGGGGGCGGCGGCATCGGGCTCGGGGATCGTGGCGGTCTCCTGCCGGGCGAGTTCCCGGTTGAGGCGTTCGACGATGCGCGAGACGACGTGGTTGACCTCGTCGGCGTCCCGGCCCTGGAAGTGGAGGAAGGTGCGGCCGGTGCCGCGCTCGTGCTCGATATGGAAGGTGATGCCGGCCTTCTTCAGGTCGCGTTCCAGCTGTCGGGCGTATCTGCCGGCGACTTCCTGCACGCCGATCGGCTCGCCGGCGCGATGCAGGGTCCTGTTGGTCACCTTGCCGGTGGTCCTGATGCGCCGCAATGTCTCGCCGGTGGCGTGCACGCCGATGCCGAGCAAATGCAGCGCCTTGTCGAGCCCGTATTTGGTCACGTCGATGATGACACGCGTGCCCTGTTCGCCGAACCGCATCATGAGTTCCTGTGCCTGGTCCTCGGCCGCCATGGGATTCTCCCGTCATCCGTCGTGGTCCGTTTGCGTTCCAGCATCCGCCGGTTCACCGGCTCCTGCGGCGGACACGACGCCCGCCATCGCGGCCCGGCGTGCGCCGTATGCCGTCGAGGCGTTCGGCGGCTGGCGCGATGCGAGCGATGAGCCGGCGCAGGGCGAGGGCGTCGGAGGCCAGGTCGCGGGTCTCCCGTTCCTCGATGGCAAGCTGCGCCTCCAACCCCGTGGCGTCGGCTCCCCGGTCGTGGCTGTCGGCGATGAGCGCGATCAGGGCGCGCATGTGCCTCGCGTTGCGTTCGACGGAGTCGGCGAGCCGGCCGAGCGTCGCCAGCCGGCCGTCGCCCTCGTCGACGGCCCGGGCGAGGACCTTGAGCTCGCGCAGGCTGTCGGCGAGCCGGTCGCAGGAGATCGCCTGACGCAATGCGCGCCCGCCGACGCCGGTCAGGTCCCGTCCGCCGAACCGTTGCCGGCAGTAGTCCTCAAGTCGCAGCGCGGGCCGCGCGAACCATGCGTACAGGCCCTCGCAGTCCGTCGACCGCGCATAGCCGCCGTCTTGGTCGGTGAGCACCTGCCTGACGTCGTCGGACAGGTAGGCGTGCCAGATCCTCCCGTCGCGCACGAGCCGGTCGCACGGTATGGCCAGATGCAGGCGGCCATGCGTCCCGGGCACGCGCACCGTCACCGCCGTATCCGTTCGACGGGTGACCATGTTGTCGTGGAAGGTGATCTCGCTGAGCGTGCGCCGGTGGATCT
Source organism: Bifidobacterium sp. WCA-178-WT-4B (assembly GCF_009696495.1). Classification (NCBI taxonomy): domain Bacteria; kingdom Bacillati; phylum Actinomycetota; class Actinomycetes; order Bifidobacteriales; family Bifidobacteriaceae; genus Bifidobacterium; species Bifidobacterium sp. WCA-178-WT-4B. The sequence goes on from NZ_VULV01000009.1 coordinate 54,122, forward strand.
TGCCCATGACGGCGAGCATGTTGTACGCCACGCCCAGCCGCCGGTCCCGGATCCCACGGGCCTGCCCATGGGGAGTGTAGGTGATGCGCCCTCCGCGCACGGTCGCGTCGACGCCGAGTGCCATGAGTTCGCGGCGGAATCCCGCGAAGTCATGCGCGTTCATACAGGCCGTGTCGATGCTGGTGCGCAGCCGGTCCTTGAGGCTGCCGCCTCTGGCGCTCAGATGGAGTTCCCCGATCGACGGGGCCACGCGCCCGGACTGTTCCGGCATGAGGGTGTGCAGCCCGTGTTCATGGCACAGCCGGTCGCTGATCTTCCGCCATTCGACCAGGGTTCCCTTCCTCAGGCGCATGACCTTGCCGGTGATCCGGTCGGCCGGGCAGATGAGGATGTGGTTGTGCACATGCGCCCGGTCGGTGTGGGTGGCGATCACGTAGTCGTGCGTGCCTCCGGTGATCTCCCGGACGAACCGTTCCCCTATCAGATGCGCCAATCGGGGCGTGACCGGGTCGGCGGGATCGAACGATTGGATCACATGCAGCGCCAGCACGGCTCCCCGCCGGCGCGAGCCGCCTTTCGTGGCGTCCAACGCACGTTCGAAGCCCCGGGCGATGGACTCGGCGTCCGCGATGTCGTCGCCGACGGTGGTCGACGCCCACCGGTAGCCGTCGGTCTTCCCGGGGTTCGTCACGTACGTGATGCTGCGGGCGAGCGTGCCTTTGATCTTGCCGATCTTGACTACAGCCATTCGGGAACCCCTTTGGGGTCAACGTCGGTCTCCACCCGGACGCTCAGGCCCGCGACCAGCCGTTCCGCCTGGCGCAGCTCGTCGAACACGCGCGAGAGCATGGCCAGGTCCGTCTCCCTCACGGTGTTCGCGTAATGGGCGATCTGGTTGACGTTGTTGCCGATCCTCGCCAGCTGCACGCTCACCTCATGCAGGTTCGCGGGCACGGTGATGTTGACGCGGTGGGCGCATCTGATCCGGTTGCGGGCGAACGCCATCCAGCCCACGGGCCTGAGCCCGGCCCGGATGCGCTGACGGTTCTCCACTTTGAGCGAGTCCGCCACCCACCGCCATTCCTCCTCGCTGAACGTGACCGTCTTGCGGACCGTCCTGGAACGGTTGCCCTTCCAGCCCATCGACGCCTCCTCATATCGGGTTCCACGGGTGTCCCGTAACCGGCCCCGAGCCTGGCGGGGCCGCGCCGGTGTACGTACACCGGCGATGCTTGCTACACACCAACCGCCCCTTCCGGGGAGGGGATGGTCGTATACCGGTCAGTTTCACCGGCACGCCACGCCATGCGCGGCGGACACGGGGTCACGTTTCGCATGCCGCCGCATGGTTCCGTTTCGTGTCCGCCGGCATCACGGCCGGCGTCGTTCTACGATGCGGGGCAACGAAGAACACTCACCGTGAGGAGCCTGTCATGGCGAAGCCGAGGGAACGCAACCGGGCGATGCGCGCCATCGCCGACGACGCATTGGACGCCGAACTGGAGGCGTTGAAGCGCAAACGCGGCGAGCTGTCGCGTTTGGGCATCCTATTGGATGACATGCGTTGGGCCGCGGAACGATTCCGCGACGCCGCCCAATCGTTCTGCGACGACCATCACATGCCGCGCGCCCAGCTCGTGCGCACGCTCAAAATGGAGCCAAGAGAGACCGGCATGGCGTTCCATGCCGTCACCCCCGACTACGGACAGACCAACCCCGCCGATAGTCACGGCGAAATCCATGATGGCGAGGATTCGTCCCTCGAATCCGACGACCGACCGGCATCCACCGCCGATGCGCCGGAGATTGCCACGACGGAAGACAACGCCGCAACGGGGAATGCGGCTGATGCCGGTGACGCCGGAGAATCCGGTTCGATTGGATTGGACCCGGAGGGGTTGCGATTCGGTTTCCCGCGTCTTGGCGGCTACGTTGGATGATATTGGCGGGATACGGGAGGTGACGGCGATGCCGATGCTGCTGGTGGTGCTTGGCCTGTCGCTGGCCGTGGGCGTGATACGTGTGATGATGCGGGGCGTGGCCTCGTGCCTTGCTCTGCTCGCGCACCCGTTGCGGCTCGTGGTGTTCCTTTCGAACGCCGTGTTCACGTCGTTCGCCATGCTGTCGGGACTGCTCATGCTGGCGTTCCTGCTCATGCATTTCCTCGCCGGTACGGACGCCCCGGCATTGGACGGCTCGTTCGCGCTGGTCGTCGCCACGTTCCTTTTGACCGTGCTTGCGAGCATGCTCATGGATCGGTGCGACGCATGGCTCCGCCGACGCTCCGCCAGCCACGGCTGAACACCATCCGTCGCCACTTGGCTCCGGCAGGCGCGGGCGCGCATGCGCGCCGTTACGTTTCGCCATCCGCGCCCGGGTGGGGCGGAACCCGCATTCCGGTTCCGCCCCACCCGTCGCCTATTCGGCGACTTCCGACATGCTGGATGCGTCGTCGGTTTGCGGCACCTCATCGTCGTCCGGTTCGCCGTCCTGCCCCATGCCGGCATCCTCGCCATCGTCGTCGTCATCGATTGGCATGAGGGAACCGTTGAGGGCTTCGCCCTCCGTGTCCGACGTGCGGTAGCCGAGCGTTTCCAACACCTCGTACAACGGCGCGGCATGTTCCGCGATGGTCGCCGCGTCACGCCATGTCGTCCAGCTGACGCGCTCCTCGGCCAAGGCGTAGAGCAGTCCGAACGCGGCCCGGTGCGGGTCGCCGGAAATCATCGCGGTGACGGACTCGCGCAACGGGTCTTCGACCTCGTCCTCCGACTCCCCGTCGCCGGTGTCGTCGCCCGCCGCGCCGGTGCCGGTGATGCGCTCCCACACGTCCTCGGCATGGCTGTCCCATTGGTCGAATCCCTCGGTGAGCGCGTCGAGCGCGAACCATGCGGACAGCAGGGCGACGGCCTTGCCGATGCCCTTCGGCTGGGATTTCAGTTCCATGAGATGCGTCACGAACGCGACGCGCAAATCACGGCTTGCCCGCGCGAACTCCTTGGCCGGTGCCGTCTCGCGTTCCTCGCGTTCCCGCTCCTCGCGCCAACGCGCCTCCCTCGCCTCGCGGGCCGCGGTCTCGGCCTCCTCGTCCACGGTCTCGTACAGGGCTATGCCGCGCGCCCATGACGCGCCCTCGGCCCGCACCCCCACGACCGGCGTGGCACCGTCATGGCAGTCGCGCCACGCGTCAATGGCCTTGGCGATGTCGCCAGTGGTCAGCATCGTGGTGCGCCGCAATCCCTTCGGCGAGTCATACCAGTTGTCCGCGTTCGGCTGTTCGTCCGAGGCGTCGATGCCCATGCGTTTCAGCTCGGCGCGCGCCGTGTCGAGCCATTCGCACCATGTCTGCTCCTGACGGGCGTGTTTGACGGCCATGTCCCAGTTCCTGCCGCCCGCCGCCTCGGCGAGTTGTTCCTGAAGGTCGGGATGTCCGTCGAAGTCGGCGATGGTCTCCCAGTCGTCGATGCTCAGCTGGGCGGTTCCCGTCTTGCCTCGTACGTTCTCGCCGATGGCGGCTATCTTCAGGCGTCGGCGCACCAATGACGCGGAACGGCCGGTGCGTTGCGCCGCCTCGTCCACGCCCACGCCCAAATCGAGAAGTCCCTGATAGCCGTCGGCCTCCTCGATGACGGTCAGGTCGGTGCGTTGGCCGTTCTCCACGAGCATGAGTTCGCGTTGCTCCCGTTCCGACAAATCGGCCACCACGGCGGGCACCCGGCCCAGTCCGGCGAGCTTGGCGGCGGCGAGGCGGCGATGACCGATGACGAGCAGGTAGCGTCCCTGCGGGGCGGGCGTGACGAGCAGGTTCTGCCGGATACCCTGCACGCGTATCGAATCCGCGAGTTCCGACACATCGCCCACGTCGCGGCGCGGGTTCGCCGGGTTCGGGTCGATGAGTCCCACGTCCAGCATGACGATGCTCGATTCGTTCGCGCCCTCGCCGGTCGCGGCGGGTCGTTCGATAATTGCGGTTTCCATGATTGTCTCCTTGAAAAAATCAGATGATTGGGATTGGCCGGGGCTCCCGACGTGGGAGGCCCCGGTCGGATTGAATCCGCGGGGACGCCCGACGTTCAGCGTCGGCGTCCCGTCCATGCGGGGCGGATGCCGTGCTCGCCGGCCGCGAGCACGAGGGTCGCCAGCGAACAGTCCTCGTCCAAGGCCAAGGCCTTGAGCGCGCGCACCGCGGCCACGGTCGAACGGTCGGCCATCCACATCAGGTACGCGCACGCCGCCATCGGCTGTGCCTCGTACCCGTCCGGCGCGTCGGCCGTCACCGATTCCAGCAACGCCGTCGCCCGCTCCCAGCGCCGCATGTCCGGCCGGTATTCCGCGTCCTCGAACGCCCGTGACAGTTCGCGCGTGACCACGGCCGCCGACTCCATCGAATGCGGCCGGGCGTACAGCATGTGCAGTTCGCCGCCGTCCATCTCGCGCAACGCGGCGAGTATCAGCGCGTCCCGCATGCTCAGGCACTCGGTCGCCAGCACCGCCAGCGTGACGCGCTCCTCATGGGAGAAGCCGCCACCGTCGCGCGACAGCAGGCCGTTCCACCTGTCCATCAGGGGCGCGAACCACTTGTCGGCCGCCTTCTCGGGGCCAAGCTCCCGCCGGTCCTTACGGAACCCGCCGCATACGCGCTCCGCCAATCCTGTTCCCGTAGTGCGGGTGTCCACCATGTCGTTCATGTCCATCGGTCCTTTCCGTGTGGTTTCCATTTCGGACACCACCCGCCTGCCATGCGCGCAGGCGAAGCGACCGGAGGCGTGGACCGCGACGATCCGGGCCATAGCGAAGACGGCATGCTGGTCCGCCGTCGCAGCGCAGGCCCGGGAGCGGCACGGGACACGGCGCAGGAAGCGAAGACGGAGCGCATGGCATGCTGGTGGTGGCCGCAAACCCCTCGTCAGATTCCACGCGGCCCACCCGCCGCGAGCATGCGAGCGGCCAGACAACACCGTCATGCGCGCAGCGCATGGCCCGGGGCCGCGTTCCCACGCCGATTGCGGAGAGTATGTCGAACAGCCCCGCCTGGAGCATTCTCTCCGCAATCGGCGCTGGCGCACAAATCAAAATTGATGGATCTGTCATCTGGAGATGCCAAATATGAGTTCTCTGGTAGACATGGAAAGCCTGAATCCGCGATAATGAAGAGTTGTATTATCGGGGAAGCGGCGAAGAAGGCAAATGTGCAGGACACCGAAGATCATTTCACCGCTCAAGCTGGTTTGGAGCAGTCGCCGGACAGCTCTCGTGCGTTGTCCATCACGTTCGGGGATCGGCTATCGGCATGGGCTCATCAGCTGAGAGGGGAAAAACTGCTTCGTTTTATCGCGACGACGTTATGTATCCTGGGAACGCTGGGAATACTATTTCGTGATTATGCGCAATCCCGAGCGACTGTCGGCACGGACTATTCCCTCATCCGATTTCTGGACGAAGGATCCGGCATTTGGTATTTTCTTCTGTTGTTCTTGTTGGGTGCCGTCAGCGTGATGGTTCGGGCAAAAAGCCCTTTGATGCTGCTGACGTTGGAGCTCGTCGAGTTATTTTTGGGGGTGTCATTCGGAATTGGACTGCATTCCTACACGCAGGTTGCGTTTCTCGTTGTCATTTACCTATGCATCCGACTGCCCTTGTATGGTCAGGCCATGTGTGATTTGGGCATGATCATCATCATCATGTCCCAATATTCTTATCCATCTTATCTGCAGCCGCACTACTTGTTGCTCCTGTACGCTATCGCGGCTGTCGGAATCATATCCTCGTTGCTGTCCATAGCACGTGATCGTCATGCGGCAAACCGGCGACTGTCTGAGGCGCAATGGCGTGCCGCGGTGTTGGCGGAGGAAAAGAACAAAACTGAGCGGCGACTTCGTATGGCCAATGAATTGCATGACAGTGTCGGCCATGGACTCACCTCGATCATTGCGCTGTCCCAAGGAGGAGAGGACTGCGCAAGAACCGGCAACGACGCCAATCCGCAGCTGGCTGGCGCTTTCGCCGAAATCTCATCGATAGCGAAAGAAAGCCTGGGGAACACGCGACGTATTCTGAAGGTCTTCAACGAGGAAGAAGCAAACACACCTATCAATCGTGTGGGGCCCGAGCCCGTGAATCAGGATGACGTACTACGTCTACGGGATTGGGATGATATCAGACCGGTACTTGAGCATATTCGTTCGACCGGCATCATTGTCATATTCACCGAAACAGGAAGTCGAGTTGACGATCCACGCCGTTCCGACCTGTGCTTCGCCATCACCCGTGAGGCTCTGACCAATGCTCTCAGGCATGGCAGCGGACTTACTCGTGTTGCTGTAGCTTGGGATCATCTCGAAAATGGCGGCACATCGATCTCGATTCGGAATAATGGCCACACGTATGGACGACAAAGGAACGAGGTCGCTAGGAAAAACAATGCGAGGGGCGGGACGGGGCTGAGCCGGTTGGCGCAAAGGATCGCGAAAGTAGGAGGCACGCTCTCATATGGCCCATCCGAAAGCGGCTGGACGGTCAAAGCACTGATTCCATAAGACGGAGGTAAGGATGAAGGATCCAAGAAGCGACGTCATTCGGGTCATGCTGGTCGATGACATGCGTGGAGCCAGAACGGGATTCATGATGATGCTGAACAACGCTCCAGACATCATCGTCAGCTGTCAGGCTGCGGATGGGGCCCAGGCAATCGGGTATCTGCGAGAGTCGCCTCATCAATTGCCCGATGTAATTCTCATGGACGTGCGCATGCCGGTCATGGACGGCATCGAGGCGACAGGCATCATCAAAGAGGAATTCCCCCAAATCAGAATACTGATTCTGACCACTTACGATGAAGACGACTACGCTTTCGACGGTCTGGCGCGAGGAGCTTCGGGTTTCCTGCTTAAGGATGCCACGCCGAGGCAATTACGTGATGCTGTTCATGCCGTATATAACGGCGATGCCATTCTGACCCCGCGTATCACAGGCGAAGTGATTAACCGTGGTGTCAGGACCATATCGGATAACGCCCGTATCAAATTACTTCGGGGGCTGTTCAACAGCCTTTCCAAACGGGAGCATGAGGTAGCGGAGCTCGTCGCGACAGGACTGTCCAATCAGGAAATATCCGAGCGCATGTTCATCGAGACGGCATCGGTACGAAGAACAGTGAGTCGGGTACTGGCCAAAATGCACATGCGAGACCGAGTTCAAATCGTCATAGCTTGGTATCAAGCAGGCCTGGATCAGATGACAAACGAAAGCGCCACTAGGTTTTCCACTGGCAATGAATGAAACGTTTCGCTCACTTCTATCGTGGTGTTTGTCATCTTCAGATGACAAACACCACGATTCTGTTCTTGGGAAAACAATTAATCCTGCTTAACTGAATATATATGTCACTCAGGCATGTGAGGCACAACCTATCATGTCACTTCTACCATCCCCTATTCGAGATTGCACTTCATAAATGCACTTAGGGGGGGGGGACTTCGATTTTTGCGGCTTGGGTGAGGCAAGGAAAGGAAATCAATGTACAAGCTGCCGAATCCCGCTGCCCCTATTCTCGCTTTGGAGAACGTTTCCCTTAGCCATGCTGGCCGCGAACTACGAGGCGTCTCTTTTGCCGCTTATGCCGGTCGCGTCACAGCTCTGATAGGCCCCATAAACGCCGGGAAAACAAGCATCCTGCGTATACTGCTCAATCTTGAAACGCCAAGTTCAGGGCAGATCCTCATCTGTGGAAAGCCCTATATCCGGCTTGACGATCCAAAGACTGCAGTGGCTGCTGTGCCCACCACGATTCCTCATTCCTCTTACTGTTCGGCAGGAACCTATCTACGATGGAAAGCCCTCTGGTCCGGTGCGCCGGATACTCATTTGAACCATGTCGTTCAGATGACCGGATTACAAAGCGTTCTTTCATGCAAGCTCAAAGCTCTCACAGTGATCGATACTGTAAAAATCAGGTTCGCAGTAGCACTACTGAGTAACCCGAAGGCCCTGATAATGGACGAGCCATTCCAAGGCCTTGACCAGCGCAGCACGGCATGGGTGCAAGAGCAGATACGGAAACAGGCAAACCGTGGCGTAGCGATGCTGATTTCATCCGAGCCGGACGAGCGAGTGGAATCAATCGCCGATGATGTAGTGATTCTAAATAGGGGCATGGTGACGCGAGAAGGTTCTCTCGGTCAACTTCGAAATAACCACGATACGTTGAGACAGTTTTTTCCGTCTCTACACGACTAACTCACTTTTGAGAGCTGGGTGTTTGTCATCTGACGATGACAAACACCCAGCTCTTCCTTGGATATGCACTCTATGACGGATTAACTGGAATTGCATGTGCCCACATGCAGTCCAACCTATCAATGAACTAGGGAGTTGATCATGAAGCAGTATATAGCCCCTACGGTGGAGACCATCGCTTCGTTCCGCGAAGCCACCAATGGCTTATGGTTCGGTAAGTATGTCGATATCGGCGGAGCCAAGGCACCGTTCCCTTGGGGATCGAACTAATCGGACTGGACATCAATTTCACGCCACGTATAAGGAGCGCTCGATATGCAGGCGCGGCTCCAATCAAATGGCATGATGAGCCGTCAGGAAAGAGCATTGCCGCTTATGCATGAGCATTCGGAACAGATCGCAGCCAACCGTCATAGGAAGTCCCAAAATGAATGGTGCGACAATGGCGCGACTACCGCGAAGACAATTGTCAATATACCTATGCTGAGCGGCAATCGTCTGTTTTGGACTGATGACGGAAACAAACCTGTCATATCGGATAGCGCGCTCCGGCTCGTTCAATCGAAAAAACGATCCTTGAACTGGGAACGCATAGCAATGGAGCTGGTACCCTCCCTCCCCAACAGCCTTCAAGGAGATGCTTCCTTCTGGAAGGGGATACATTCCGTGCCGGTGTCAACGACACTGCACATCGATGGGTGTCAACAACCTCGATACACATCATCAAATCCGCTGCAGAACATTCATAATTCGGAACAAGAGCTCGTGTCAGCACTAAAAGCACGATTTACGGTGCTGGCGAATCACTGGTCGCGCGAGGCGCCGATATCAGTCGATGTGTCGGGCGGAACGGATTCTGCCGCCACCGCATACGTGTTCAGTCGCACCGAAGCACACATGGCTCTATACCATGAGATGCCTGATGACCCGGACAATCACGATGCCGAATGGGCAGTCGGGATCGCCACAGACATTCGACTATCACTTACCAATCTCGGCATGGTCGCCGACGGCAATAAATCATTCACGGTCTGTGATGAATACCCCAATGGCATGAAGCCTGAAGAACCAATCTATTGGAGTGACATCGAGGGTTATTTCAGCCGTATAGCCGAACTGGGCGACGGTACTCCCCATATTCATGTCACAGGTTTCGGAGGAGATGAATTATTCGCGTCGCTGCCGGCCTCCGCATGGAGCTGTCTGCGTGAGCATCCCACTCGCATATGGGACACAGCGAAACGATATAGTGCGGATTACCGCATGTCGATGTGTCAAGCAATACATGACTTAATTGATGATACTAGTCTCGGCGATGAGCTGAGTTCATCGTTCCGAATCGCCGAATGTAGATCGACACGTCGCATCATGCCCTGTGGATGGCACGATGCCATCCACATTCCCGATTTCTTGACCAGCAAGGCGCGAGAACTCCTACACAGCACGGTCATATATCAATTGGAACATGAGGACATCCAGCCATTGAATCCCGACCGAAGCCGTCATCAGGCCCTTTACTCTCTCGCGATACAAGCACGGATGCTCAATGAGGCCAGCCGGATGTTTGCGCCAGAAATCATAACGTTCCGTTCTCCTTNCCTCGATCAAGTAATGGTGGACTGTGCTCTCAATACCCCGATTAGTGCGCGCAATCAGAAAGGACTGCATAAGGCGGTACTCTACCAAGCACTGAAGGGTATTGCACCCGAAGCAATATTCCGCCGATCCACCAAAGGCGATCATTCATATTCGCTGTATTTGGCGTGGCATCGTTCGAAGGATAAGCTTCTCACCTCACCCATCGGAGGAATACTGGATGAGGAAGGACTTATCGATGTACCTGCGATAAGACGCTCCGCCTCGATGCCAATGCCCGACATCACATTCCTGTTTGAAATGCAACGAGTAGCAGCAGTGGAAAGGTGGCTGAGACATGCAAGCCGATGACACACAGACAAGCATCAGTCTGAGGAATCAGATATCCCTGTATCCCAAGGAGGGCGGGGCAATCGTCTTCGTCAACGACACCGGCGAATACCTGCAGGTCAACGAAATAGGCCGGATTATCCTTGACGGTCTGATGTGCGGCAAAACCATCGAGGATTGCACGAATAAAATCGCCGAAGAATATCAGGCCGACGGACAAATCATCGCCCGGGACGCGGATCGTTTCCTCGCCGATATGGGGAAGCACGTGCGTCTATGAGCATCCCTTTACAGCCGGAAGCGGTCACACACGTCAACTTTCATGACCGCCTGATAGCACTGATTGCCATCATCATCGGAAGACGGATGGAACGACAACAAATCGGAGAGTTCTGCCGCCGGCTTGAAACGTGGTCCGAACGATATCCGCCGGCCGACACCAGCACGGCGGAGCGTTACCGCAATGCCGTATGCGTGGTAAGCCGCAAATGCCGCAGTCAGCAAGGTTGTCTGCTTCGGTCGCTCTCCACAGCGGCGGCATGCCGCATCTCTCACCGATCCGTCACATGGTGCACCGGATTCACCGATCGTCCCTTCCGCGCACACGCTTGGGTAGAAGCCAACGGTATACCCATCGGCGAACCTGATGCCGTCAAACAATACACCATTACTAGAGCCAGTTCCGAACGGAAAGATACGCAATGACCGTCAACGACCAGGACGACACCATGCACATGAAACATGTCTCCATGTACAATCTGATTTCTCCCCTCCGAAAATACCGAGGACGGCTGGCACTCATCCTATGCCTTGGAGCCATAGGAGCCTCTATGACGCTGCTCCTGCCTAAGTACATGACCAACTTCTTCCAGAACGGTGTATTCCAGGTTCCCCAGTGGCCCGTCATTGCCGGAATGCTGTTACTCGTCATCGCCTCAGGAGCTATATCAGCCCTACAGAACTACCAACTGCAGAGTACAGGAGAGGATATCGTAAGGGATGCTCGTCTCGCACTAAGCAAACACCTGCTACGTCTGCCCATACGCGAATACGATCAACGTGACTCCGGCGACCTGCTCAGCCGTGTCAGCAACGACACCTCACAACTGCGTAATGCATTCATGCAGTGCACATCAGCCCTTGCATCAGGCTTCATCACCGTCATCGGTTCCGCTGTGTTTATGGCAATGCTTGACCCAATCCTATTCGGCACAGCGATCACCCTGCTTCTCACCGTATTCACGCTCATGCTGCTGTCCGCTAAATTCATTGAACGAGCAAGCTATGACAGCCAATACACGCTCGGCGACCTTACTTCCATACTCAATCGTGATCTCGCCGGTATCCGCACCATACGCGCTTCAAACGGCTTCGAGAACGAGAATAAGGTCATTGCCGCCTTGATCAACCGTGTCCGCCTGTCCGGACTCAAGATCGCCAGAATCCAGTCGGTCATCAATCCACTGGCCACGATAGCCCTGCAGCTCGCGGCTATCATCGTGTTCGGTCTGGGATTATGGCGCGTAACCACAGGGCTGCTATCCGTCGAAAAACTTACCCAGTTCATCATGTTGCTGTTCATCAGCATCTCACCGCTCAGCCAGATTATTTACGCAGGCTCACAAATCGGCAATTCAATGGCCGCGATGAACCGTATACGGGAAATATTGGATATTCCCGAAGAAAAGGACCATGACACCGTCGTCACAACAATCAATGAACATATGCCGCTGGTACACAGCAGCCCATGTCCTCCGGCAGTGGAATTCCAACACGTCTACTTCTCATATGGCTCCAAACCAATTTTGCGCGACCTGAACCTCTCCATATCCCAGGGAAGCGTTACAGCACTCGTCGGGCCCTCAGGCGCAGGGAAAAGCACGATCCTGCAACTTATCGAACGTTTCTATGATCCCTCCAGCGGAAACATCAATGTACTCGGTAACGACATAACAACTTGTGATCGAGACGATTTACGCAGCCATATTGCATACGTAGAACAGGATTCACCAGCACTGTCCGGTAGCCTACGCGAGAATCTACTTCTCGGATCAACCTATCGCAGCGACGATGAATGCCGACAAGTACTAGAGTCCGTGAACCTCTCCCATCTACTAGACCGATCCGACAAAGGTCTCGATATGCAGGTAGGAGAAAACGGAATCATGCTATCAGGCGGAGAACGCCAAAGACTCGCCATAGCCCGCGCCCTTCTTTCCACGGCAAAAATCATCCTGCTCGACGAAGCCACCGCAAACCTGGACGCTGATAACGAACAGCTTGTTACCCAACTACTGGAACAAGCCGAAGACCGCACTTTCATTATCGTCACCCACCAACTCACTACCGTGCGCAATGCCGAAATGATATATGTCCTGAGTAATGGCCATGTCATTGGAGAAGGGAAACACGACCACCTTCTCAAAACCGTTCCCTTGTACTACATGCTTGCCAAAAACAGCAGCTTGCGCCGTCCTTAAAAACAATAAAAAGAGACATTCTCTATAGGTGCCATCATCTTTGGCATTATTTTCCCCTATTGAGGGTGTCATCTCTAGATGACATTTTCGCACGTCTTCTTGCTGCTCATTGTCTCTTCGATGGATAGTGGGGGTATCGAAGTCCAATACGCAGGTGAGGAAGGTGGATAATGGTTCGACATTTGAGGGGAACGGGGAGCGATGCAATGGCGTCGGCTCCGGTCGCGGCCGCGGGGCTGTCGAAGAGTTTCGAGCTGCGTAGGGGTGAGACGGTGCCGGTGCTGAGGCATGTGGATTTCACAGCCGGTTGGGGTCAGATGACGGGGATCGTGGGACCGTCTGGTTCAGGCAAGTCCACGCTCATGTATTGTCTGGCGGGGTTGGAGTCCGTCTCCAATGGCTCTGTACGGGTGCTGGGACAGGAGGTGACCCGTATGAGCCGTGCCCAGTCGGCGCGGTTCCGGCGTGATCATCTGGGGTTTGTGTTCCAGTCGTATAATCTGGTGCCTTCGATGAGCGTGGAGGACAACCTCAGGCTTCCGTTCACGCTGCGCGGTGCGAAATATCCGTGGGATCGCGCGGCCGGGCTGCTTGACCGTCTGGGGATTCTCGGGTTGCGCAGGCAAAACGTGACGTTGCTGTCGGGCGGGGAGCAGCAGCGTGTGGCGTTGGCCCGTGTGCTCGTCGCCGATCCCGAGATCGTGTTCGCCGACGAGCCGACCGGCGCGTTGGACACCGAGTCCGGCGGGCGTGTGGTCGATGAGCTGCGCGCGTTCGCGGATCGTCCTGGTCATGCGGTGGTCATGGTCACGCACAGTCCCGAGGTCGCGGTCCGCTGCGATCGCGTCGCGCGGATGCGTGACGGTGTGTTGGCCGAGGTCGGTTCCGATTCGTCCGGTCTTGATAGGCGGGAGGCGATTTGATGCGTGGCCTGTTGCGTGATTTCAGGGATGCGCCTGTCGTGTGGGGCGCGGTATTGCTGCTGCTGGCAGTGGTGCAGTGCGTGTCGGGCATGGTGATGGTCATGTTGTCGAACGCGAGGATGGCCATGGCGGTTCCGGGGTTGCATGGCAGGGCGGTGATGTTCTCGATGGAGCTGAGCGGCCCTCCTCTGGTGCCGATGATCGTCGTGGGCATGCTCATGGTGCTTTTGGTGGTCTCCTCGGCCATCCGTCAGCGCCGCCGCGCCCTCGCCTTGATCGCATTGCAGGGTGCCACGCCCGGACAGTTGACGTCGCGCGTCTGCGCGCAGGTGCTGCTGTTGGATGTCGCCGCCACGCTCGTCTCGCTTATCGTCTCGCCGGCGCTGGCACGGGGGCTCTATCCGTTCGCGACCCGGCAGTTGGAGGCGAACGGGTTGCCGTTTCTGCCGCAGGATGTGACGGGCATGCTGCGGGCGTGGAGTTGCGGTATCGTCTTCGGATTCGCGATGGCCTTGGTCGGCTCGCTGTTGACGGTGCGCGTGGTCGGCGGCATATCGCCGGTCGAGGCGTTGCGCGAGGCGGCGAACCCTCCGAAAACGGTCGGTGTTCCCCGTCTTGTTCTTGCCTGGATCATGTTCGCCGGGGCGTTGGTCTCGCTGGCGGTCGGTCTGCTGAACGTGCGGAAGACATCGATGGCGCGGATGTCGGTGCAGGTCACGTTTTCGTCCATGTCGCCGCTGGCGTACGGCAACATGATCGCGATGCTGCTGTTCACCGTGTCCGTCTGCCTTGCCGGTCCGGCCGTGCTGTCGGCGACGGTGCGCATGTGGACGGCGGTGGTGCGTCTTCCCTGGCCGGCGTGGCGCATCGCATGCCAGCAGGCTCGGGCCAGGGTGTGCGCGTCCTCGTCCACCATCATTCCCTTGGCCGCCGGATTGACGCTGCTCATGTCATATGAGTCGCTCACCTCGACCATCACCGCGTGGACGCGGCTGCTTCCCGCGGGGACGCCGACGGTGGAGGTGCCCGGTTTCGCCCGTATCCTGGCATTGATCGGCACATCGCTGGTCCTGGTGCTGGCGGCGGTGTGCTCGGGCTATCTGATCGCCCAGCGTGGACGGGAGCTTGACCTCGCGCTAGTAGCCGTCAGCGGTGGAACCCAAGGCCAGCTCAACGCCATCGCCGCCTTGGATGGGCTTATGATTGTCGTCACCTCGTCCCTGATCGCGTTCGTTCCCAGTCTGCTCGTATCCGTCTCGTTCTCCATCGGCATCTGGTTGTCGTTTGACGTGCTGGTATTCGGCATGCCGTGGCTCCTGTGGCTCGTGGTCGTGCTCTTGCTTGCCGCCATGGCGATGCTTGGTTCGTGGCTCACCGCGCAACGTGGCATTCGCACATCGCCGACGGTCGTCATCGCTCGTGCGGCAGGAGAATAAGCACCAAGCGGATATGCATGCGAGTATGTCTGATTGTGAGTCGAGGATATGGGATACGGGCGATGCTCCGCTGGGATTGAGGAAACCGGGCGGCCTGCCGGTCTATGGATTGCCGGTCGTGGCCACGCTGTTCATGCTGCGCATGCTATGGGTCACCAGGCGTGATGCCGTCCCGTCGTATCACTCGTATTGGGCCACGCACACGCCAAGCGTGTTTATGCTGATGCTGGCCGCCGTTTTTGCCGGCGGCGTCGCGCTGGCATGGCGGTACGTGAGACCCGAATGGGTGATGGGCGGAGAGCTTGCTCTGGCGTTGCTGCTGGATCTCGCCGGCGTGGGTGAATGGGCTCCGATCATGCCGATGATTGCCTATTGGGCGTTGATCATGACCGTCTCCAGTGATTTGCGGATCCTGTGCTTCGGACTTGCCTCCTGCATGGTGCTGGGCAGTCAGGCGTTCGCCGGAGACGGCTGGCGGCAGGCCGGATGGTCGATCTGGCTTGACATACTGCCCGCCATGCTTCCGATAGTGGTCATCGGCGTGCTGGGTTATGCGGTCCGCAACCGGCGCCTATCCTCCCTGGCGCTCCAACGCGAACGCGACGAGCGTCTGCGCGCGGACTTGCTCGCCCAACAGCGGGATGCGGCCGTTCGGCGCGGCAGCATCGTCGGCGAGATGCACGACAGCGTCGGCCACGATCTGACCAGCATCATCGCATTGGCCCAAGGACTGGCCGAACAGGTGGAAGGACAAGATGTGGATCCAGAGGTCGCACAGGCCATCGACGCGATCCGCGACATCGCCAAAAGCGGCCTGCAGGACACCCGGCACGCCCTGCGGGCCTTGACCGCCACCGATGCGAACCTGCCCGGTATTCCGCCGACCACAGGCGGTACGCAGTCGCACGAGATGAATGACACCGCGATCGAAGAGTCGGCGCAGCGATACATGTGGGATGACATCCGACCGGTGCTCGCACACGTACGGGCTTCCGGCGTGATCGCCACATTCACCGAGACCGGCCGACGCAGCGAGGACCCCGACCAGGCGGATCTGTGCTTCCGGGTGACCCGTGAGGCCGTCACCAACGCGGTGCGCCATGCGCCCGGCCTCGCGCATCTGAACGTCACATGGGATCACGCGGCGGATGGGAGCCTGATCGCGACCATCACCAACGACGGATCAACGAACCTCCCCAAGCCTTCCGATGGTGCCATCGGCACCGGTCTGGCGCGAATCGCGGACGCCATCGCCCGAACCGAAGGGTTCCTCTGCTACGGGCCGGACAGGGCGGAAACCGGTGTCTGGCGGGTGACCGCGATGCTGACGTCCGTCCGACAAGAGAAAGGCGTGACGTGGGATGACGAACATCATGCTGGTCGATGACCTGCAATACGCGAGGCTCGGCTACAAACTCATGCTTGGCAAGGCGAGTGACATCGCGATCGTCGCTCAGGCGGGCGATGGCCGACAGGCTATCGCTGAAATCGAGCGACTGGAATCGGCAGGAGGCCCGCTGCCGGACGTGGTGCTCATGGACGTGCGCATGCCCGTGATGGACGGCATCACCGCCACCCGTGAAATCACCCGCCGATGGCCCGCCATTCACGTGCTGATCCTCACCACGTACGACGAGGACGACTACGCATACGGTGGACTGGATGCGGGAGCCAGCGGATTCCTGCTCAAAGACGCCAGTGCTGCAGCCGTCAAGGATGCGATTCATGCGGTGGCGAACGGAGACGCCGTGGTCACGCCACGCATCACCCGGCAGATTCTCGAACACGGCATGCCCAGACCCACAGCAGGCCGCGAACAACAGAAGCTGCGGGATTCGTTCGCAGCCCTGCCGCCGCGCCAACGCGAGATATGCACACTGATCGCGGAAGGCATGACCAACGAGGAAATCGCCCGCAAACTGGTACTGGAGCCCGCGACGATACGACGAACCATCAGTCGAATCCTCTTCACCTTGCAACTGCATGACCGCACGCAAATCGCCGTCAGCTGGCTCAAGTCCCACGCATCACAGCAAGCAATGTCAATGGTAAGAACACGAAGATATGTGTCATCTTCAGCTGACAATCCGCTCCAAACACATTGAAATCAATAAGTAAGGATACAACAATGAAAAATTATTAAAGCATACAAGAAAAAAGGAAAAATATGATTGGTGAAGAAGATTACCTCGAATCAATTACGAAACAATCTCCATTTTTTGTAGATCACGCTTCTATGCTTCCATCCATGAAGCGTGACCATTGGATTGCGGAATCTCTTATTCCCGATACTTGGTATGTAACAAGAAGAGAACCGTGGACGTATGTAAGCTCTCCGAATGGAAAAATGCGAGTCAACGGATGGAAGATTCATTTAAGCGCAACAAAAGAGAACGCAGAAAAGATTCTTGCAGAAGTAATACAAATTTGCTGTAAATATAATACAACATTCAAATTTCAAAGTTCACATAGAGATTTTCTCAACTGCAACGGGAAGGCAGCAAATCGTTCAGGTAGTGGGAAATTCATCACCATATATCCATCAACAAATGATGAACTTGAAAAAATAGTCGGTGATTTATATCCCCTCATCAAAGATGAAAAAGGCCCTTATATTCTTAGTGACATTAGATACAAGCAAAGTCCAATCTTCTTTCGATACGGAGGATTCATTGACCTGCGTCGCGAGGATGAAAATAACGATTATATTTCTATGATCCCAGACCAATCTGGAATACTGGTCGCCGATAAGAGGCTTCCACATTTTATACATCCAGCAGAGGGAATCGACAAGCCAAAGTGTGTAGAAATATCTCTGAATGAATATATGAAAAATATTCCCACCGATTTAGATAACTATGAGATTAAAGCTGTACATTTCTCGAATTCCGGTGGGGTATATCGTGCAACCAATAAAAAGAATGAGATTGCCCTTTTAAAGGAAGCGAGACCATATGCCGGTCTAGACGCACGCCAACGCGATGCCATTGAGAGACTATCCATAGAATGGAAGATGCTCAATCTTCTTAAAAATACCGGCATTGCACCAAAACCATATCGAAGGTTTAACGCTTGGGAACATGGCTACATTGAAATGGAATGGCTTAATGAAATCACACTGAACCATTGGTTGTCGGAAAACTATCCCTATCAATGTGAGAATGATCATACTAATCAGTTGATGCAATATAGAAGTGATATCAATACAATCGCAACATCGATTATCAATGCTGTAAAAATTATTCATCGCACAGGCTATGTTCACGGGGATATTCATTTAGGAAACATAATGATTAATCCTAAAACAATGTCTATACACTTTATAGATTTTGAGGATGGACGCACCTTGGACTCCAAGGAAATATCAGCACATAATGCTATGGGATTCCATCCCCCCATTGGGTTGCTCCGCTCAAGAAGCAGATTGGTTTGCTGTTTCAAGGGTACTCGCATGTCTATGCTATGCAAATACCTCGATTTGCATGCTTAGCCCAGATCATTGGATCAGAGTTAAGAATAATATTTCGAAAAAATTTGGCATGGAATATATAAATCTGTTAAAGGATGTTGAATCACGTTGCCCATGTGCATCTGGAGTTTCAGATGTTCCATTAACTCCAGATGCACATCTTACACAGTTTACACCACGTTTTTCCTTTAATCTGTTATCACACCCTGATTCCTTGTCATTAGTTAAAACTGAAATTATTAATGGCATTTTTCATACCCGTCATAAATTGCCAGGAAAACTATATCCTGGTGATGTAACACGGGGCTCCATTTGGGGTGCAAGTAACGTAAGCTCCGGCGCGGCGGGAATCCTAATGAGCCTGCATAGGGCCAACTCAATTATCAATTCGGATGACGTCCAATGGATGAAAGACATGATCCACGGTTTCGCGCAAAGCAATCAATCGGACTTTGGATTATATACAGGGCTATCCGGCATAGGATTAGTCGCTTTTGAGTTGGGAGAATTAGAAACTGCTCACGAACTATTATTTAGCACATATGAACATTGGAAAGAGACACGAAATCTTGACCTTAATGGCGGACTAGCCGGTCAAGGATTAGCCCTGATATCATACGGAATGGCTACAGACGATAAGAGGTATTTCCATGAGGCTATTGCACTTGGACATCGTATAGCGCAATGGATGGAATCCAATCAAATCGCAAGCATAAAACAAGGTGGCCTCCTGCATGGATGGAGTGGTATCGCACTGTTTTGGTTAGCTCTAAGTCGTATTGACATCGAACATAACCCAGCTTATATTCGGCGTGCGCTTAATTGCATATGCAGAGATTTAGACAATACCGTTATTGAGCCAAATGGAATGCGAGGAATTAAGGATAAGCACAATAGGTCTCTTCCTTACCTTGCAGATGGTTCTGCCGGCCTAATAGTGGCAATTTCCATTGCACGAATTGCACTACATGATGATTCTCTTTTCCATAAAGAATGGGACTCACTCATTGCGGCATGTTCATCATCTCAATATGCTTTTTCCGGACTAAACAATGGGATTGCTGGGATATTAGTTGCAAACCATTTTGCCTCAACATGGTCACCGCAAACAACACAAACAAATAATAGACTTTTAGATGAATTAAACGACTATAGTTTGTCTTGGGAAAATACGCTACAATTCCCGGGAGATTCATACTTGCGCCTCTCAAGCGATTATTCAACCGGATCAGCAGGGATACTAACAGCATTAAATGTCCTTACCCATAATCTTTGGGATTTATTCCCGCTCCCAAATGCAAAAGATTTGTTCTGCGGAAGGTCCGCGGAACAAAATAGTAGAAAGGAACAACAATGAATAAAATCATCGACATGCAGTCGATCGAGGAAGTGAATGACGACGCGGTGCATGACAGTGGCTACAGCTACTCGTTCTGCTTCGGTCGCCCGAGCAGCACCAGCGGTTTCTTCTGCTGATTCATAAAGGTTAAAAATGAGGGGGTGACTCGTTAGGGTCACCCCCTCATTTACACCAATAGGAGCGCTTGAAATGTTTAAAGCAATAGGACGAATCAAGGGATATTTATACTTTTGGTTAAATGACGGAAATGATGTCTGGTGTTGTCGTTCAGGAAAGAAAGCGTCCGAAAGCGATATTTTTCCTTCCCGTGATTCCAACATAGCGTTTAAATGGACTAAATGCTTTAAAATCAATAAGAATGATTATAAGTCTCTTCAGTCAATTGAAATAGATAACAAATCAAAATATGCGGCAATAATAGTGCAAGATCGAAAATATCCCTACTCAAATCTGAGGATCATAAATATGCGGACAGGTATTGATTTCATTAAACTCAATTACATAGGAAAGGGAAGTATAATTTCATCTGATAATTCATGCATATACTATGCAAAAACAGATGAATCATCTGGGGCGATTTCGGAAATACGCAAACAGTCACTTACTTCGATTAAAGAAAACCGTTGTGTTGCCTCATTTGACAGCACGGCTTGGCCTACTGTTCACGCGACGGACGACAGAAAATATTTACTTGTATATCATGGTTCTCAGGTTACAATCATAAGACTCGCATCAAACAACGCAGCTGAAAAAGTTATTGATGCATGCAATGGAATAGGATCAGTCCATAAAATCATGCATAAAACAATTGAATCTCGCGAGTTTTTCTTTGGATACTTTGTTGACAAATTCAATAATTGGTTTTTGATAATTATAAACGGGGAAGATAATATTAAAAAGACTGATACTTGGCTACGAAAGCAAATTAAGGTCGATGAAATCGAGGATCTTTTTTTGCTTGAAAACAAAATTGTACTTCAGGTTAAATTTGATCAAAAAATACAAATACGATTTCTGGATATTAAAGCATTAGTTTTTAACCATAATCAGGAATGGAAAAATATCACCATACAAATGAAAAAGCATATGAGTTTATTAAAGTTTGTCCGACCGATTGAAGTCAACAAACAATCCGTTCCTTACAGCATAGAATGTCCGGCTTGCAGACCCTCAATACATTATCTCAATTTCTCAAAAGAAGAATCATCTATAGACTACTCATCATCAGGCAACTTAAATCATGTAACTCAACAATATAACATCCTAAGTAGAGATGGAGAGACAGAGATACCTGTAACAATCATTTCACCAATTAGAAATCCACAAAACAAGATAGTTCTAGCTGTTTATGGATCATATGGAATCAAGTTTAATTACAACTATAGCCCTCTGATTCAATCCTTAATTGATAATGGAATATATTTTGCTTATGCTCATGTCAGAGGCGGAGGGGAGAAGGGAGAGAAATGGCATCAAGCTGGTATGGGAATCAATAAAATTAATTCGATTCATGATTATTTAGACGTTGCAAATGGAATTAACCGATTAGTACATAGAACAAAATGCAAAGTTATTGGGATGGGAGCAAGCGCGGGCGGATTTGTTGTCGCCTCCGCTCTAAATGAGAATCCATTGAGCTTTGCTGGTATTTATATATCTGCTCCGTTCATCTCGCCA
Source organism: Bifidobacterium sp. WCA-178-WT-4B (assembly GCF_009696495.1). Lineage (NCBI taxonomy): Bacteria > Bacillati > Actinomycetota > Actinomycetes > Bifidobacteriales > Bifidobacteriaceae > Bifidobacterium > Bifidobacterium sp. WCA-178-WT-4B. The sequence continues at coordinate 75,628 of NZ_VULV01000009.1, forward strand.
CTGACGGCTATCAAAGATGTAAAAAACCCACGTTGGAGAATGGATATGTTGGAATTTGGGAATCCGGATAACAAACGTGATGTGCAGATTTTACGACATTTATCTCCCTTAGAAAATATTAAGGGTAAACATTATCCCCCCGCCCTTGTTGCCTTAAATGAGTTTGATGTTAATGTTAACAACTATCAAATTCGAGAATATATTGACAAATTGAGGAAAACTGGAGCAAGCGTCGATTTATTGCTAAGAATAGGGGCATCCCATTCCGTTTTCAAGGCTTCAAATCACGAAAACGATGAAATTAGGTGGATTAAACGTATTTAGTATATATATCATATACCTGTAATAAATAACCGCCAACGAGCCGTTCGGATTCATCGACCGCATCGGCGTCACCATGTACGCCGGCTACGTCACCTGCCTGTGCCGCCACCTCGAAAGCTCGGGTAAACAGCCGATGATGCGGGACGCCCCCCCCCAAAAAAAAACCGGATATTCTCGACAGGCTTCCCGAAACCGTTACTCTGCTCGACTGGCATTTCGGCCCGCGGGTTGACGACGGGAAAATCTGCCCGTTGCCGGGCCAAGCAGATCATCTATCCGACCGTATGATGCTGGAAACGCACTCCTGCCGCGCATCGATGACGTCAGGAACAACATCACCCACATGGCCCGCTACGGCGCGCATACCATGCGCAAGGCATGCTGGTCACCGACTGGGGCGACCTTGACCACGTCAACGACCTGCACATGGCCATTCCCGGCATAATCATCGGCACGCAGGAGACATGGAACCCCGAACACATCCCGGATGAAACCGAGATGCTCCACCGCATCTCCCGACTCGAATACCACGACGCCAGCGGAGAGCTGCTTGATATCCCCACTCACGCAAGTCATTCGGCCTGCTTCCAATGGAACCAGCTGATCACCTGGTTGGAGCTCGATGACGGACAAGGCGGAGTCAGCACCGAGATCCTGCAAACCATTCCGGGACTGCTACCAGAAAACGAACGGCCGGACGATGCGATCCGCACCCTCCAGAACGAAAGCCAGATACCGTCACTTGCAGAATCCCGACTGATGCTGCTCCGCTATCTAAAGCACCACATCACGCTCGACGAGACCTCGGGCCATCTTCTTCGGGTCTGCGCCCGACAAATCGCCACGATCGTCGCCGCCACAGGACTACAGGCCACAGCGAACGCCGCGGCACTCCGCATAGCCATCGAGGGACAGCGACTTCTGAATCAGGTCGGTCTCCGACTTGCTCCGATGCCGGAGTCGTCGACTCCTTGCAGTTGAGTGCCGCATCTCAGCATGACGATACGGCGCGTCTTGCCGAAGCGCTGGAAATCTGGATGGAGGCGTATGCGGCGCAATGGAGTACGGTCAGCCAAGGCTCCGGACTCCGTCGGCTGCAAGATACGGTGCGGGAGTTAACGGACTATCTGCGCTTCCAATCCGTCTGATGCTGCGATTGTGAGACTTCGATCTGTCAGATACCGATATGCCGTGAAGGACCAGAATTCAGATCCCTCACGGCATTTCCTATACGAAGATGTATCACGCATCGCGACAGTGCATCAATGCGGTCTGGGATTCACGACTTCGAGTACTAGCCATATCGCTTATAAATGATTCAGCGAGCTTGTCAACCACTTGGCTCTGATGCGAGGCGACGGTGAGCTGGTAGTACCGGATAGCCACCTTCTCGCTGACGTGTCCCAATTGATTCATGACTTCCCGTAATGTCCCACCCTGAATCATGAGTAATGTTGCATGACTGGCTCGTAATGCTTGGAACGTCAGATCAGGGCGTCCTGCTTTCAATCGGGCTTTGGCGAACTGGCCGTCCAGCGTTGTCTGGGACATGATTTTTGCACGCTTGGGCACGAACACCGGCGAATCCGGTCGGGTCAGATCGCAGTAATCAGAAAGGTGCTGTCGAATAAGAGGAATCAGCGTATCCGGGATGTGTACGTTCCTGATGCTGGATTCCGTTTTTGTCTTGCCGAAGTGGAGTTCCCCTCTATCAGTGTCACCGCGATTCACGGAGCGTCGGACGTGAAGTATCTGCCTGTTCAGATCGATGTCTTGCACCTGAAGACCGCATAGTTCACCGCATCGCAGACCACCCACTAAAGTCGAGAGGAATACGGACAGTCTGGTGTAATCGGGCATGGCATCCGCCAGCAGGATCAATTCATGGGGAGTCACCGGCGGCACGTTGATGCGGGCGGGCTGTGGCGCTGGCGGAATATGGAATATGAAGGGATTGAAGGACAGCAATGGCTCCGAACCGTCCAATCCGCCTCGGGTGGCTGATTCCAGTACCGCCTTCAGCCGCATGCATGAGCGTCGGAACGCCCACCGTCCTTCCGGGTGAGGCGCATCATACCAAGCCTTGATAATGGACGGAGTGATCTCGTTAAGCGGCAGGTCCCCAAGACTTGGCAAAAATGGCCAATGTCCAGGTAAAGATTGCGACGCGTGCCACCGGCGATACCATTGCCGTCGGGCAGCCGGTATTCCTCGGCCCATCGCATCACATAGTCACGGAACAACATATTGCGTTGTGTCCGGCTCTTTTCCTCGACGGCTTTTCGTCGGCTTCGTTCCGTTGGATGAACCCATTCGGCGATGCCGTTACGATGGAGGCTGACAAGATACTTTTCGGCTTCCAGCCATCTACGGGCTTCGAGCTCCTGATCCGGCTTGAACTGGCGTTGGACGCGTTTGCCGGGTTCTAATGGATTCGGATATCGAACCTGCCATGCGATTAGCATGCCGGTTCTGTCATAACGGGCCAGCACGGTTCCCCACTTGCTTCGCGGAGGCTTCTGCGGATGGTTTCCATGGGAATGCCTGATTTTCGGCATATTGATCTCCCTCGATCGCGAAAAGGCGCACCCCGCGTGCGCCTTGTGGGGAGATTGAAACCAAGGAACAGTGTAAGTGAATATGCTGAAAGAGCCGTTGCTTGTTTTTGTCATCTTGAGATGACAAACCGTCCAGGGTATCTTGAGTTCGACTGCATAGGATTCGATACTTTATATCGTGGCCTTAAGTCTGAGAATCATCTTCTGGGGCTGACCCTGAAGCTATTCACAGACTGACTGCATATTGAGAAAATTATTTGCCTGACCCCGATATGCCTTAATCGTGTAGGAAGACGGACTCAAAGGAGAGAAATGGCTATATCAAACACCATTGAGTTGGCTCCGATGTGGACGCTTCTTCTTTATTGTTCGATGATTGGATGCAATATCTATTATCTGCATTATCTTGATCGGCACCGATTTCAGTGGATTCCTGCACGCTTCTTCGTCCTGCCGATACTTATCTCGATCGTCTCTGCCGTTTTTGTAATGCTGACATATTGCGATGTCGCTTATTCAGCAAAAGCAGATATGGATATGAGAGATTTCTATATCTCATATATCCCTTTGGTTTCCATCCTGTTGGGAATTCTCATACTCATGGAAATCATATATTCCATAAAAATTTCCCTATCCAAGAAGAAGAATCGCAATGCGTAATAATCGACTGGTCAAATCGACGGCCTCCCTCTTGCTCGCCGTCACGGTCTCCTTCTCCTCGGTAATGGTGGCCTCCGCGACGGAGACGACCTCCACCAATGCGGCTAAGACGCCGCAATATGCGCAGTCACATTATCCTTCCGAAGCGGAGATTGAAGCATATCTCAATGATCCGCAATACAAGAAATATGGTCGCACCAGAGAAGACGTGGAAGCCTACCTCAAGGCTAACGCTGAAGAAGATGCCGCTACCACTACCACCATGGAAGCGGGTTTGTATAGCTCCTGGAGCACGGACCTGTTTTCCGATGGATATTGGATGAATCGCAGCGGCGTATGGTCCTTGTCCATTATGCCTAGAAGAGCGCTTCTATGGGATACCGACCGCGGATGGGGACAGGTTTACGATCGTTTCCATACAAGTAGACATTGGACTTACTATTCGGCATGGGCTGACGCATCCATGAGAAAACAGTTCAATTGTCATGCTCAGTATGGAATGCTAAAGACCCCTTATAACCTGGAGCCATCAAGGTCAGACGTAAGTCCCATCACTTGCAATTAGGATTTGTGTGGGCGGAACATAAGTCCACCCACACAAATCCCATAGAAAATCATTGCCATCCTGCACTTGCTGTCGCCGGAACACCAGCGGAAAAACGCCGCGTCCACCGACTGCCGGATACTCTGGCTCTGCTAAATCAAAATTGACATCAAAAAGAGAAGCCACCCTGTCAAAGCTGGTTTAACAAAGCATCGAATATCAAGTATTCGGCTGCATTCCGACGTAAGTAAGAGGATATGACATTTTGAGCTACATAATTCAGAATTTCATGTCCTCATATATATACAACTTGTCTACAGGCCCGTCACCATGTGGCGAGTGTTTCGATGGCGTCCAATCCGTCCTGACGGTGTGGTTCGTCGAGGTTGTCCCAGTAAGGTGAATCCTCGGTGAGTAGCTCGTGCAGGAGTTTGATGTGTTTGCGGTCGGTACCGCTGTGCAGGCGTGCGAGCTCCGCATCGGGATCTGGGATGAGGGATGCGAGCATGGCTGCATCATAGAGGTGACGGTCGCTGTAGCCGGCGTGATCGGCGCTGTATGCCGCGCTTTTGAGTATCAGTGCGCCGAGCAGGTCCGGGATGCGAATCACGGCATCGGCATTGCTCTGGTCGTCGATGAGCCGGACCTGCATGCTGCGTTCCACGGCCTGAGTGCCGCCCGGCATGGACAGCACCGGCGCGCCGGCGATGGTCGCATCAGTCCCGAGGAACTTGGGCAGGTGGTCAGCGACCAGCAGGTCCACAATGTCACCGTTTGGTGCGCTCATACGGGTCGTGTATCCGGTCAGCATGCCCGGCTACGTCTCGAACCCGCAGGCGGTAAGGACACCGCGCAGTCTGGCGATGCCGCGTCGATCTGCCATGAGGTCGGCAAGTAGATCGGCGTCGGTGGTGGGGCGCGCGGTCAATCCGCCCATGATGGCGTGCAGTTGGACCATAAGCCCGCCCGTGAGCAGCCATGACTCTGAGATGTTCGCTGCGGCGACCGCGTATACGGTGCTCCATGGATGACCCGTGTTGGGGATGTGGATTGTGGGAATCATTCCTGATGCTCCTTGCGGTGGTGGTCGTCGATCAGCTGTTGGAGGGTTTCCAGGCCGGCGCGTCGTTCCCTCGGGTCGTTGGATTCGGCCAGGTCGGCCGCGCATACGCCGAGAGGCATAGTCCTCTCACCGGCGGGAAGACTATCGGCGACGTGGAGTCGCACCCGAACTGGCGTCGTGCCTTGCTGCAGCCGGCATTGTCGGACGGCATCATCCAGAGCGTCGGCAGCGATGTAGCCTTCCACCACATCCGTGACAGTCAGCTGGAACATGCCCGCCAGTATGCCGGTGGCGGCGGAAGGACGAATGAGAGCTTTGACCTTGGCGAGGTTGGAGTCCCTACACCAGTATTCGACCATCGTCGCGCGCCGTCGGGTAAGACGAGTCAGATTCTCCGCATCTACCCGTCTTAGGTAACCCCTGAGTCGGTACCGCTGCTGCCGACCCAGCCACGGTACGTCGAGTCCGCTAAGCATGTACAACGCGGCAAACGCCATGCCCGGCGAATACGGGCGTCCGCCCGCACCCTGCCGCCGTGCCTGGTGGTGCACGGAATCCTCCGTAATCAGAATGCTATTCCCCGCGGAGAATGATTCGAGCTGGCCGGCAGCGCAGAGCGCACTGACTCGCCGTTCGCTCACTCCGAGCCGGAGAGCGGCTTCCCGCCGTGTGAGCAGCGTTCGATTCGTTCTAATGGTCACGGACTCATTATATACAGAACTATTCCCAAAATGGAATAGTTCTGTATACAATATACGGAAAGAACCTAGATTCACGGGGAAGCTTCTGCATTAAAGGCATCCACCCATCATCATAAAATAAAAGAGACATTTTTATAATGTCTCTTTTGTCAACAAAGGTGTTAACGGAGGAAAAATGAAAACTATAGCTAAACGAGTTGCTGCATTACTTTGCACCATTATTATGTCATTTAATTTTGCTTCTTTTGCCTACGCTTCCAGCAACGGAAGCGAGAACACAGTGCAATGTTGAATGCGAATTAGCGAAAACTACAATAAGTCAAGCAAAAAATATTCATGATGTCGAGGTAAGGTCAAAATTAGTCACAAACACGAAAGCCCTATTGAAATCAGCGCATATAAAGACACATTATCAAGATGCCAAACTCAACTGGAGCGAACCTTCATTGCTAGAGTTCGACACCGATAACGGAACTTTTCGTTCAATAACTCTTCAAATCCAGGATTCTCGTTACTCTATATTGAGTAATATTACCGCCGTCTTTGACTCTAGCTGGAACATCAGCAACTACGCAGAGCAGTTGCTTTCAAAAACCGATAATAATAAGTTTTTAATGCAGGTTTACATGAACGGCGATTTGGTTAATCAGCAAGTCAGCGACTTCGATTTCATCTCCAATGAAGACATTCAAAAAAAGTTAGATGAGTACGCCAGTCTTCCGCAAACTCAGGGATGGGGAGAGGCAGCCACTTGTCTGACTGCTGTTTTAGGGGTCGATGTGGCTGTTGCCTGGATTATTCTTGGTACCTGCACGACTGCATGTGCTGCACAACCTATTGCCGCACCTGTTTGTGCTGCCTGCATTGGAGCAGTTGCTACGATGGGAGCCGCCAACGTCGGTGGTGTTATAGCCTGTTTCGGTCTTCTCTGAGGAGTCACCATGGATACGCAGAATTTCAAAATATAATGAAGATTGTTATTGTTTCCGTTATAGGATGTTTCTTCGTTCTCTTCATACCGTGGCTAATGAATACACTAGTGAATTTGTATTAAGTATCTGTCTTTTATTCAATCCAACACTTTTGGGAGGCAATGGTCGAAAAGGATATATCATTCGTATATATGCGAACTGTTAATTCGACACAATTGGCATTGTGTGATATTTATTAAACAGTTTAAATATACTCTAATATGGATAATTGAAGCTTTTATGTACTTAACTTTAGATTCTGAGTACAGCGGCTTGCGGTAAACTTGAGACAAGCTTACCGCAAGCCGCTGTCACAAAACGAAATCTATAATCTATACACGATACCCTAAAAAGAGCACACTAGTTCGCTGCTTTGATGAAGTCTTCGGCGAGTTAGTTGACGATCTGGTTGCGGTGTTGGGCGACGATGCGCTGGTAGTGCTTGATGGCGACCTTCTCGCTGACGTGGCCGAGCTTGTCCATGAGATCTCCTTAGGGCGCCGTCTTTGAGCACGAGCAGGGTCGTTTCACGCTTTTCCTCTGATATATCAGACATCGGGTATGTAGCACTGTTCGCATTCCGAGAGAACATACGATTGAAGATTGGCAATACCAGAAATGACGGAAGCTGTGGTGGTTTTGTCATCTTCAGATGACAAAACCACCAATGATAGAGCCCTGGAATGTGCACTATATGCTTTAATTAAATTGGGACAAGGTTCCCTAAAACAATAATCAAAGGAGATTATCATGAAATACTTTAGGCGCATACTAAGCAGTATTATTGCAATCTTTTTGTGCATGTCAGCCTTCACGGGCACCGCAACGGCCGCCGAGGATAATTCACCTCCTATCGATGTAACGACATGTCAAACCAATCCTATTGAATTGACCAACGAACAACAAGATACTTTGAATAAAATTGTATCTGTTGGCCCGTATTTTAAATATGTAAACAATCAGTTAACCATTACCTTGAATGAGAGCGAACTTAAGAATGCATACGGTTTTTCGGAATCTCAATATACATTCTTGCAAGATGCCGTTCTAGGAGTCACTCATGCCGATAACACTTCACCTGCGAGAGTCCCCGCTTCTCCATCCGGAGCAATGGCGAAATGCGATGGATGGTATATTTCCTACTCGGATCTCACTATAGGCATTGCTACCGCAGTAACTGTCGCGGCCGGCATAGGACCCGAGGCGCTGGCAGCGGCCTTGACTGCGTTGGGCACCATGGTCGGAGGACCCGCTGGAACAATTGCCGGCATACTTGTTTCCGCTGTAGGAGCCGCATATCTTGCGAATCTCGCTCTGCAAATCACCCGTGCCGTAGCCACCGGAAAGGGAATCTGCCTAACGATAGCCATTCCGCCCGGAGTCAGTGTCCAGTAGAAAGGACATCGTGAGATGTTTTCGCAGAAAATGCTGATGGCACCCGAAGCACTGTTTACAGGTGCATGTATATGCTGGTTCGGCAATTTTGCAGTCTCAGACACCCCCGACCCTACAGGAAGATCACTCCTCCTATGGTTGAATGGTGCAATTATAGTCGGTGCGTTTATTTGGGTGGTAATACAGTCTCTTAAAATCAACGACAAGCATCACTATCGTTGGATTAGATCCACAATATATTGTGCTCTTATCCTTCTCGCGCTGATCATCTGCAATACCAACTGGACTCGATTTATGGCACTAGTTGCACTTGTTTTATATAGTATTGCAAGCGTGTATAAATTACAAGATAAGGAGATAATACAGGGAGATAAATAAGAGAATCTTATAAAAAGACCAGCAATAGATACTGTTATCGAATTGAATTGAATATGATTAGAATTTGCGGTTGACCTTCCAAAAGAAGACCAACCGCAAATTCAAAACAAAAGTAGTTATGAAGACTTCGAATTTAGTGAGGTAATTTTAATATTCGCGAAATGCCCATCACATCGTCGGCATCCATATATTTGTTAATGAATTTCGATTATTAATAGTATTTTAAACAGTATCACTGTTGTCTTATTTATGCTCTTCATATACGACAGCCGCTTTGATGAAGTCTTCGGCGAGTTGGTTGACGATCTGGTTGCGATGCTGGGCAACGATGCGCTGGTAGTGCTTGATGGCGACCTTCTCGCCGACGCGGCCGAGCTCGTCGGGGATAGGCACGGTGCGCCGGCTGGAGTCGGTCTTGGTCCTGGCGATGCGCGTCGAGCCGCGATCCGAATATCCTCTGTTGACGGAGTGGCGCACGGTCAGGAGCTTGCCTTTGAAGCCCGGCATGAAGTGCGCGATGTCGAGATACAGGTTCCGGCGCGTGCCGCCGGCTATCCTCTCGCCGTTCGGCAGCCGGTATTCCTCCGCCCACCGGGTCACGTAATCCTCGAACGAGATAAGGCTCGCGCGCTTCCTGCGACGGCGTTCGGACGGGTGAACCCATTCCTGGATGTTCTTGCGGTCCAGTTCCACCAGATGCCGTTCCCCTTCGAGCCACTGGTGCGCCTCGTGCTCCATATCCGGCTTGAACTGACGCTGGACCTTCTTGCCGGACGCTTCGGGTCCGGGTACCGCACCTGCCAGGCGATGAGATTGCCTGCAGCGTCATAACGCGGCGTCACGGTGCCGAACAGGCCCCGACGCCCCGACGACGGTCCCGTACTGTCCTTCTTCGTCCTTGCGGATACGATGATGCTCCTTACTGAATCCATAATCGACGACATGCATGGGCGCTTCGGAAATGCGAGGTTTGTCCCGAAGCCTTTTAGAACCTTTTAGATTCCCGATGTCTATTTAGAAGTGCAACACCCTTGTTGGTCCTGTAATTCTAACAGTTCGTCGGCGAATGCCTCGGAGGGCGTCCGGTAGCCGAGCACGCGCATGGGACGGTTGTCGGCCTCGTCGACAATCTCCCGCAGTTCCCTGGCCATGTCCATCCGTATCTCGCAGCGTTTGGGCAGATACCGGCGGATCATGCCGTTCCTGTTCTCGTTGCTTCCCCGCCGCCGGCTGGAGTACGGGTCGGCGAAGTACGTGGCCATGCCCAGCCCGTCGCGCAGCCTTTCGTGGTGGGCGAACTCGGTGCCGTTGTCGTGCGTGACGCTGACGCGCGCGCCGGCCGGCAGCGGCGAGAACATGTCCAGCTGCGCCCCGACGCTCTCGCCGGCGGTCTTGTCCGGAACGACGCGGGCCATGAGGAACCTGGTCCTCCTCTCCACCTCGGTGTGCAGGTTGCATCCCACTCCGATGACGCTGTCGGCCTCCCAATGGCCGAACGCGCTCCTGCCGTCGGCCTCCGGCGGGCGTTCGGAGATGGGCGCTCGGCCGGGGATCGGGAAGCGCGACGTCCTCCTGCCGCCGTGCCTGCGGCGCCGCCTGTGCCCTCGCGGCAGGCACCGCGCCCAGCGTTCCCGAAGCGGTCTGCTGGAGTAGACCCATCGGTAGATGGTCTCCGGGCACACGCGCATGAGCGCATCGTCCGGCCACAGGACGCGCAGCCTGCCGCTGACGGGCAGCGGCGACCAGCCGCAACTCAGCCATTCGGCCACCTGCGCCCACAGGCGGTCGTGCGACAGCCGGTAGGGCTTTCGTGGCTTGGATCTCCTGCGGTCGGCCTTGCGCTGCGCGGGCCCGGCCATGTAGTAGCGGCCGGTCCATGGCCCCGCCTTCAGTCTTTTCGGCCGGTACGGGCGGTACGACTCGTTCTCGTTGGACGGGAACCATGTGTTGCGCTTGATCTCCCGGCTGATGCTGGACAGGCTGCGGCCCGGCATCGCGCCGATCCCGCGTATGCTGGCGCCGTTGCCTACCTCGATCTGGATGACCTGGCGTTCCTCTTCCGACAGGTGCGAATATACTTCTCCCATAGGTGCGACATCCCTTCGGACTGGTTTTCTAGGCAATTTCCAATCTAACGGGTGTTGCACTTTCATTTAGACAACGGGTATTGACTTTTATATGTTTCCTATGATAAGCTTTAAAGAACTTACAAAGAAAGTGAGGATTTTTTTATGAACAAATTCAAGCGTTTCGGTGTTTCTATTTTAAGTTTAGGTCTTGTACTAGCACTTAATCCAGTAACCACTTTTGCTGCTGAACCGGAAACTTCAGTTGTAACTTCTGAATCTAACGCAGTAGGTGGATGGAGTGAAGAAGATGGTTATTTTGTTAATCCTCAAGCATATTCAAAAGCAATGGAGGATGGCACTACATACGCTTCTCCAAAACATACAGGTAAAGCAGAAGAACGTACACACAATGGTACATCTCAAAAAAGAGCACATGGTTGGACTACTTGGGTTGGAAAATATCACTACACAAGAGCAAGAATGGAAGATTGGGGTACAATTCTTACCGATTCCGGACGTCAATGGGGAACTGACGGAACAGAAGCAATATCTCCTTGGTGGAGTTTTAACGGTGATACTTTAGGATCTGCTAGAACCTATTACGGAAGTTGATTCTTCACAAACAAAAAAGCAAAGGATTGTAAAATCCTTTGCTTTTTTACTATATTCTTTTTAAGGATTCTTCTATGAACACTAAAAAATATTTTATAACATTATTTTCTTTTATTATTTCCTCTATATATTTTACTTTGTCAGGTATATTTGTTCCTTTCATTGCTTCTATTCCGCAAAGCAATGGTGGATTTAAAACACTTTCATCACAAAATGATTTTTACAAAATGGTTGACAATTTTTATGATCCAGATGAATTTTATAATTTTAGAACAGACAATCAAAACATAAATATATTAGCAAACTTCTATAACACATTAAATGCATCAAGTAACTTCGATGTTTTAACCTCATTCAATCAGGCTATCGCTGTAGATATAGATGACTTTAATGGAGACCAACGCTTTTATTATAATTCTGATGAATTTATTGATAATAGTCAGTCTCCTACAATAAATATAAAAGCGTTACAACTTAATCAAAAAGCCTATGAGTTTTATAATATAAAAGTTGAGGGAAATTCCGGAATTGCATGGAATAGTATTTCATATAAAGATGACTCGATTCCTGTTCTATTGGGTTCTGAATATACATCTTTTTATAAAATCGGAGACATAATTACTGGAAATTATTATAGTAAAAATACTAATTTTGAAGTTATCGGATTTATAGAAACAGATTGTTCTATAAATTATAAAAATACCTCTAATATCACTTTGAATACTTATATGCTTATTCCTTACCCTTCCACTCTTTGGGAAGTGGACAAAACTAATTTTCAATTTGAATCATTATTATACTTTGCTATGATAAATTGTGATTTACTACCATTTGTTGAGGAATCACAAATTTTAAAAGATATAAAGTCTATATCTGACGAAACTGGATTTTCAGACTTTTCTTTAGTTGGTATTGATAACTTTCAAATACAACATATAGAATTACTTTTATTTATACAAAAGCATCATATACTTTTCATCATTGGTTTTTTGATTATTTTTGTTTTACTAAATATACTATGTTTGTATTTATTTAGCCACATTCTAAAATCAATTTATAATCAATCAACCTTACGAAAAAAACATAATAAAATTTTTATGTTGAATATTGTTATTCCATATGGATCTGCGTTTCTTTTAGGAACGTCTCTTGCAACACTATATATAAAAAAAATATTGCCTATTAGCATCATTATTGGAATAATAACCTTGGCTTTAATATATTTGATAAATTATCTTTTTTTATCAAAATTCCTTCATTTTTCCTCAAATCTTCAGCAATAGACAATAGGGAAAGAAGAGTTATTTAATAACTCCTTTTTCCCTATATATTTTCATTGTTTATATCTTTCCACCACTTATAAACAGTATGCTTTGCAAGTCCTGTCTCTCGGATGCAGTCCGCTTTCTTTCCTGCCGGGTGGCTCTCCTGCCATTCTCTGACTGTCCGCTCTGCTGTTGGTCTGCCCTCTTTTACTACTTCACCTATAACTTTCATATCCTCTTTTTTTCGCCTTGCAAGATATAAATGAGCCTCTTGTTTTCTGTAATTTCGCTTATTTGCTGGTATCGTAACCTTTGTGTTATCCTCTATCCATTCCCGGCTTGCTATCGTTGACAGCCTTTTTCTGTCCCCTTTCAATGCCCGGAGAGCGTCTTTCACATCTGCCCGGCTGAAATGGTTGTCCTCGTCCTCAGTAAGGCTCTCTAAATGATCCAGGAACGCATAGGCGTCTCTCCGTATCTTCTGCTCGGATATGCCGCACTTTAAGCCATAAGAGTACAACGCCATAATAGAAAAATAACGCCCTCCGGCTTTCACTTCTTCGGTTTTTTTCCGTTTCCACCACTCATATAAAGCTTCGTTACATACCCACGTACCACCCTGCTTCTTACTTTTCTGCTTTGGCTCTCCTTGCACGATCCGCTTCTCATACCATTCCGGGTACAGCTCCTTTGCTTCTTCCAGCGTAACGGTACTTTTTCTTCTCGGCTTCTCGTACAACGGAGCAAGGTCTACCTTACAGCTCGGTATGCTGGCTTTTATATCCTCCAGCGTGTAACGGTTCTCTGACAGCTTATAGGCTTTTACTGGGAAATCTACACCCAGCTTCGACTGACTCCCCACACACCGGAAACCTTGATAAATTCCAATTATATCCGGGCTGTCCGGACGGATAGAGCTGGTATCATTCCATAGCCGCCGGATAAGAGCTTCTTTCAGCTCCGCAAGCACTTCTTCCCGGTTTCGATACAACTGAACCGGCTCCTGCAAGAAATAATAAAGATGTACCCCCTTGCCGGAGCTGACAAGATAAGTCGGACGAAGCTGCACACCATTCCCAAACTGCTTCAACAGGTTCTTTAACTGCTGTTTGCCTACATAGTCCACGTCCACCACCACCGCAAACAATTCATGAGCGTTCTCTTTCGTATGTGACTTTGCTATAATTCATGAACCCTGAGATTCTTGAGAATTGAGGATACATGCTCAGCACCAGAATCAATCCGTTTAAGCCCAGCGCCGGGCATCTTCCACCCGTTCTCATTGGAAGAGATATGGTGCTCGCCGACTTCGAAGAAGGTCTAGACAACGGATCAGGCGCACCTGGACGTTTGATGAGGATCACCGGGGCCAGGGGCGTAGGCAAAACCGTAATGCTCGCTGAATTTCGGAGAATCGCAGAAAAACGAGGATGGCAAACCATCAGCGAAACCGCATCAGACGGTATGGCGCAACGGTTAGTGGACAAGCTGCAGCCGCGAAAGGGGAATTTCAGTTTCTCGTTCAAACCATCTATCAGTGTCATGAACGTGGGAGGCAGTCTTGGCGGAGCCCATTATGAAAAGTACCGAATGCCATTGACACTCCGCGAAACCATGAGTCTGCGGCTCGACGAGCTGGAAAAGCATGGCAACGGTCTTCTGGTGACCATGGACGAGGCCCAAGCCGCCACTCGGGCAGACATGGTCGCCATCGCCACCGCAGTACAACATCTGACCAGTGAAGACAGAAATCTGGCTTTTGTGTTTGCCGGGTTGCCTTCCATGTCCTCAAAATGGCTTAATGATAGCGTAATGACCTTCCTACGACGTGCGCAACCGGAGCGGTTGAGCGACGTCGATCTGGCCGAAGTCTCTCATGCGTTGGCGGACACATTCCAGGAAACCGGAATGATTCTAGAAGGGGAACCCTTGCGGATCGCTACACAAGCAACTGCAGGCTATCCTTTCATGATTCAGCTTGTCGGCTATCATATTTGGCGAATCTCCGCTCGGAATCACAAGCACGACACAGCCATTACCGTCTCAGTGGAAGATGCTGAAGCCGGGGTCCAAGATGCGCTCAGTCGTCTGGGAGACACAGTCCACGGACCGGAACTGGATGGGCTTTCGCCCATCGATAAAACCTATCTTCTGGCAATGGCGCAAGATGACGGACCTTCTTCCACCTCCACCGTTGCCGAACGCATGGGCAAGGACGTGAAATACGCCAGCATCTACCGCACGCGCCTCATTGAGGCGCAGGTAATCGAGGATCGTGGATACGGGAAAGTCGATTTCGCCATCCCGTACCTTCGTGAATACCTCAGAAAACATGCGGCATATATTCGTATGACATTGGATATCTCGGAATGATGAAGCTCTTTTAGAACTTTTTAGATTGTTTTAGATTGTTTTAGAATTCGGCTGGCAACAGTCCTTACTGAGCCACCCAGCCACCTGGACCACCCCTAGGTATAGCGTATTGGGGTGCTTTTGTCAGGCTGCCCGGCCAAGCACAAGAAAATAACGACGGTCGCCGAATACATTTGCCTCACGTCGGCACGTAAGTCGGTATGCGAAAAAGAAGAAAAGACGAAACCAGCATACCGGCATGCGCCGCAGGCACAACCAGTGCCGAACATGCCAACCGACACCGCCCAAAGCCATCAGGCCGAGCAACGGAAGTGGAGTGTGTGCGTGGCTGGAGAGAACGGAATCAAGAACCGTCGTGGCGAACTGCAACGAGTGCTGAGCCAAGAGGAATCATACGCTGACGGCAAGCTGAGTCATACCGCGTTTATTTCCATCGCAATCCTGACCTTTATTACCTTCGTCGGCAACTTTACGCAGCTGCAGCTGAGCTCGGCGCTGCCGATCATCGTTTCGGAATTCCATATTTCCGTAACCACGGGCCAGTGGCTGACCTCCGTGTTCCAGCTGGTCATGGGCGTTATGGTACCGCTGACCGCGTTCCTGACCCGTCGTTTCTCCACCCGACAGATCGTGATCTGCTCGATGGCGGTGTTCACACTCGGCTCCCTGCTGGCATGGTTGGGGCCAAACTTCGTATGGGTGCTGGTCGGCCGCGTGCTGGAGGCGGCCGGCACGGGCGTGATGTGGCCGGTGCTGCAGATCACGGTGTTCTCGATCTACCCGCTGTCCCGACGCGGCTTTGCTATGGGCACCGTGGGCATGGCCATGAGCGTGGCTCCGGCAATCGGCCCCACTTTGGGCGGCTGGCAGACCGACGCCAATGGCTGGCGTTCCATCTTCCTGACCATGACCGTGATTGGCGTGGTCTCGCTGGTGGCGGCCATGTTCGGACTACATAATTTCGGCTCGCATGACCCGTCTGCCCGCGCGGACTTTTTCTCGGTGAGCCTGTCGGTGATTGGCTTTGGCGGGCTGATGTTCGGCTTCACCAATTCGGAGGCCTACGGGTTCGCCGCACCGGTAACGTGGGGGCCCATGGCAGTGGGCCTGATTGGCATTGTCTGGTTCGTGCTGCGTAACCTGCGCGCTGGCAAGCGGTATCGCGAGGCCGTAGCCGAGGACAAGTCGGCGCTCCCCCAGCCGCCGCTGCTGGACTTGGAAGTGCTGAAGAACCGTTCGTTCACCATCGGCACCATTACCGCGTCGCTGGCATTTTTCGCGTTCAGTTCGATTCTGGTCATCATGCCGCTCTACATCCAGACCGACCGTGGGTATTCTGCCACGATGAGTGGTCTGATCATGTTGCCGGGCGCTATCGGTCAGTGCATCTCCCAGTTCTTCGGCGGCCGTGCGATGGATCGATTCGGCGCACGACCCGTGGCTTTGTTCGGTTCGATTGTGTTGACCCTTGGCACCTTGGGCATGTCGCTGGTGGCGATGGATACGTGGATCTGGTGGGTATCGATCTGCCAGTTCATCCGTCAGATCGGCATGGGTTTCCTGCTGATGCCGATTACCACGTGGTCCCTGAATTGCCTGAACGGGCCGAGCGAAGTGTCCGCCGGATCATCGGTGACGAATACCGCGCGTCAGATTGCGGGCGCTGTGGGCGCACCCGTGTTGGTGATTCTGATGGAAACGTTTGCCGCTTTGCATAAGCAGGGCGGCGCCTCCGCCGTCGCCGCTTCGATTTTTGGCATTCAATGGGCGCTGCGCATCTCCGCAATGATCTGTCTGGTAATGGTGTTGATGGTGTTCTTCGGCGTCAAGGGCGACGGTGCCGGTCGTACGCGAGACATTATTTCCTTGCGCGCGCTGCGCGAACGGCGTGCGCGGCGTATGGCTGCGAACTGACGGCAGATTCAACCATTCTTAACATAATAAGAAGCCCCGGTTTCCAACACCGGGGCTTCTTATTATGTTGTGCTATCGCAGGATTTCAGCTGGAGTCTATTACGCCCTGCCCATTAGCGTCAGGACAATCAGCAGCACGTTCAACGCCACAATCAGCGCCACGACGATCATAAAGATCACGTGCTTGACGGTTCCATCAGCCCACTTGCCCATGAGTTCCTTGTTATGCGTGTATCGCATCAGCGGAATCACGGCGAACGGGATGCCGATGGAAAGCACCACCTGGCCGATGACCAGCGCCTGAGTCGGGTCCTTGGCGAACCACAGCACAATCAGTGCCGGCACCAGCGTGACCACGCGGCAGGCCCACATCGGGGCGTTAACGTGCAGCAGACCGTGCATGATTTCCGAGCCGGCGTACGTGCCGACCGATGTGGAGCTCAGCGACGAAGCCAGCAGGCCGATGGAAAAGATCGTGCCGATCACCGGGCCGAGCACCTGCGTGATCGCCCGCTGTGCGCCGTCGATGGAGTCCGTGCCAGACATGCCATGCAGCGAGTTGGCGGCGAGCACCAGCATCGCCAGATTCACTGTGCCGGCCAGCAACAGCGCCCAGGCCACATCGATTTTCGAGCCTCTCAGCTGCGTTTTGATCGACGGCTTTTCGCCGCCTGCGTAATGGTCGTTCACCAGCGTGGAGTGCAGGTAGATGGCGTGCGGCATCACGGTGGCGCCCAGAATCGAGGCGGCCATCAACACCGAGTCGGCGCCTTGGAAGCGTGGAATCATGCCTTTGACCACTTCGCCGGGGTTCGGCGGGGCTACGAACAGGCCTGCGATGAAGCCGAATGTGATAATCAGCAGCAGCACGATGATGATGCGCTCGAATGTGGTCTGTGTCTTGCCGCCTTGGAACCACAGCATCACCGTGGAGATTACGCCAATCGCCAAACCGCCGATGAACAGTGGAAATCCGAACAGCAGGTGCAGGGCAATGGCGCCGCCGATCACCTCGGCCAGATCGGTGGCGATGGCGATGACCTCGGCCTGCATGAAGAACATGAAGCGGCCGGCATCGCTCATACGCTCGCCCAGCAGTTCCGGCAGGGATTTGTTGGTCACGATGCCGAGTTTGGCGGACTGATACTGGATGAGCACGCTCATGGCGTTGGCGAGCACCAGCACCCACACCAACAGGTAGCCGTATCGTGCGCCGGAGGTGATGTTGGCCGCCACATTACCAGGATCGACGTAGGCCACGGCCGCCACGAACGCGGGGCCAAGGATGCTGGCCAGCGCATGGTCATGCGGCTTTTTCTTGTTGTTCGTCCCTGCTCCGGCCCCGGTTCCGACTCCGGCAAGCTGGCGTTCCTTCTTGATTTCCGGTGTTTCCTGTTCGATGTCTGCCACAGCGTTCGTCATAGTGGTTGCCGCAGTGGCATCTGCT
Organism: Bifidobacterium sp. WCA-178-WT-4B; assembly: GCF_009696495.1. Lineage (NCBI taxonomy): Bacteria > Bacillati > Actinomycetota > Actinomycetes > Bifidobacteriales > Bifidobacteriaceae > Bifidobacterium > Bifidobacterium sp. WCA-178-WT-4B. The sequence continues at coordinate 93,902 of NZ_VULV01000009.1, forward strand.
TCGGTGTGTGTTACTGCCATATTGTTTGTACCTGTTCCCTTCATACCGCGCGCAGTTATAGCACAGGCATGTTTCCCGAGTCAACAGACGGACAATCTGCGGACGATTGATGGATGACTGGCGGACTGGCAGCTGGCATTTCCCGCCATCTCGCTCATGAAATGTGCAGCTGACAGTGCTATCTGCTTTGAAAGCAGATAGCATTCTGCGAATGGCCTAATGTACCTCTCTCAAGCGAGATACCCTTTTATTCGTCTGCGGGCACGGCCTGGCCCGGGCAGGTGTGGAGGACGGCGAGCATGGCGTTCTTTTCTTGGGAGGTGACGGTGAGCTGGTACTTGTCTTTGACACCAATCTGGCGGGCCACATAGTCGCAACGGTAGTCGGCGTTGGTGGGTAGCCAGTAGGCGGCGGAAGCCGAACCCTTCTCCTGATTGGCCGGGCCGTCGACGGCCAGCAGGTTGTAGGGGTCATTGCCGAATTCATGGCGTTTGGCAGTGGACCAGTCGTGCGCACCGGATTGCCAAGCGTTTTCAAGGGCCACCACATGGTCGATCTGCACTTGGGCGCTGGTGGCGCGGCCACGTACAAAATGGATGGTCTGAGCGGTGTACGGATCGGCCAGTGTGCCGGACTCGACCACACAGGAACCGGCGTATTTGTAGGTGATGTCCGTGAGATCGCGGGCGAGCACATCGTCGCGTACGTCGCAGCCATTGCCGTCGGCGTCGGTGGTGCGGAAACCGAAGGAATCGCGGTCGTAGCCGGAGGAGCTTTGGTTGTCGTCTACGGCGAGCGCGTTCAAAGTGTCGGCGGCTGAACCGGTGGCAGTGTAGCCACCAGTGATTTTGGCAGCGTCGGAGCTGACCTGCGGCAGTAACAGGCCGATGGTCACGCCGATTGCTGCGGCGAGAACGATGAGAATCAGCACGCGCTCCAGCGGCCCGGAGGCGTTGAAACGACGGCGAAAGTGGGCGTTACGGCGTGCCATCAATCACGCATAGGTGTGGCCGGCGCGGGTGGGGCCGTCAAGGGCGTCGATGGCGGCATGTTCGTCGGCGGTCAGGGCGAAGCCGAACAGGTTGAGATTCTCCTTCTGGCGGTCGGCATGCACGGACTTGGGGATGATGATCGTGCCGTTTTCGATGTGCCAACGCAGAATCACCTGGGCCGGGCTGACCTCATGGGCGGCGGCGATCTTCTCGATGGTGCCGTCGCCGGCGTTGAGGTCGGCGCCACGCGCCATCGGCGAGTAGGCCTCCACGGCGATGCCGTGCTCCTTGCAGAACGCCACCACTTCGCGCTGCTGCCACGTGGGATGCAGCTCAATCTGATTGACGGCCGGCCATGCACCGGTCTCCTCGTGCAGACGCTTCAGATCGGCGGGCATGAAGTTGCATACGCCGAGCGTACGTGCCATGCCTTCGTCGCGCAGCTTGGCGGTGACCCACAGGGTCTCGCGCTTGGCACCGGTGTTGTATCCGGAAGCGGCGAGCGCACGACCCACGCCGGCCTCGTTGTTGTAGCCGGCCGCACCGTCGATGTGGCGGTAGCCGGCTTCCAGCGCGGATTCGATGACGGGGACCACACCCTCGTCGTCGATGCGTAGGACACCAAGGCCGACCTGCGGAATGGAATGGCCGTCTTTCAAGGCGATGTCCGGCACGTTGGCGGGGTTGATGTGCCCGTTGGTCATGATGTGCGATGCTCCTTCATGTACTGCAACTACACGCCACTGTACACGGTTATGCAGGCGATGTGCGGGTGCTGCAACCAAACGGCATGATTGTGCCCGGCCTTCCGTGTGGGAGAGCCGGGCGCAATCATGACAACATCACGCTCTACTCCTGCGACCGGCCCTCGCCCTATTGTTCCCGGGCGCGAATTTGCCCCGGTACAGGCGTCAATCGATTGACGTTTACACCGGGGCAGAAATCGTTGTCCCGGTACGCAATTTCGGGCCATTTTCGAGAACCAGGACAAGCCAATCCCCAAAGTCCACATACCCCGACAAACAGAATCGGCAGAATACAGCCAATCCCGAAATCAACATACTGTCCCGGTTCTCACGTAGAACGATTGACGCGCAAACCGGGGCAACGGGAATTGTCCCGGTACGCGAAAAACACCCGTTTTCGCAAACCAGGACAGTGATTTCTGTCCTGGCACCCACATCAAACGATTGATGCACGAACCGGGACAGAATCGCATCGCTGCGCCGAGACAGACGCATCCGACAGCCGACAACCGATAAACGACAGCCGACAGATGGCATCTGGCAGCCGGCTGCCGGCAACCGCATCATTCCTTTCTATTGTGGTTATTATTAACCTTCCTCGGATTATTACCCGGGGAAATTTTGATAGCCGACTCAGCTGGTGAGGCCTTGTGCGGCTTGTATTCGGGTGGCGTTGCGTGCGGGGATGATCGAGGCGAGCAGTCCCGCGATGAGGATGACGGGGATGAGCACACTGATCTGGTCCCACGGCAGTCGGGTGGTGAATTGGCCGGTCATGCCGCCGATCTGGGCCTTGACGCCGGCTAGCCCAAGCGGCAGTCCGACGAGCAGGCCGATTACAGTGCCGATGACGGTCAGGGCCAGTGCCTCGATGGCGATGCTCATACGGATCGCGCCGCGTCTGGTGCCGAGGGCGCGCAGCATGCTGATCTCGTTGGTTCGTTCGATGACGGACAATGCGAGCTGGTTGGCGAGCCCGGTCAGGCTGATGGTGACGGTGATGGCGAGCATCGCGTAGGAGAGCATGAGCAGCATGTTGAGCACGTTGAGGATGTCGTTGCTTTCTGCGATGCCGCCGCCGACGGTGGCGTTCGGGTCGGCCGCGGCCAGATGGTTGACCTGGCCGGCGAGCTTGGCCCGGTCGATGCCGGGTCTGGTCTTGAACCAGACCATGCTGGTCTTCAATTTCGGCTGGATTGCGGCCGCGTTCGGCAGAGAGCCGAGTTGGCTGTCGGTGATGATGACCGCAAGCTCCGGTGATTCGGTGAGCTGCGAGGCATGCGCCCTGACAGTGAGCGGCGTACCGGCGATCGTGATGGTGAGTTGGTCGCCTTCCTTGATGCCGATGGTGCTCATGTAGCGCGGGTGAACGAGCGCGACGGGCGTGCCGCCGCTTATCCCGGCATGCCAGCCGTCGTCGGCGGTGAAGGTTCCGGCGGCCTTGTCGGGGATCACGTCGAGCACTTTGGGTGTGGTCTTCGCCCCTTCTGGCGCATGGTCGATAGCGATGGTGCGGACCGGGTAGGAGGCCCGCGCGTCGGTAATCTCACTGGCGCGTTGCAATACCTTGTCGGAGAGCGGGCTGTTGTCCGGCGTGTAGAGGGCGGCGCTGACCGGATAACGGTAGTCAAGGTCGGCATCGATGGTGGCGGTGCCGGTGGCCGCGGCCGAGGAGAGCGCGGCGATCAGGCTGATGCCGAACGCGACCGCGGTGATGGTGCCGCCCGCGCGACGCGCGTTCGCCGTCAGACTAGATGCCGCCAGTTTGCCCGGCAAGCCACACGCGGACAGGATCATGCCGATGGCGGGCATGAGCATCGCGACGAACACGGGCAGTGCGAGCACGAGTCCGAGCGCCAGGGCGAGGCCGCCGACCAGTGCGATGGGCATATGGAAGCCGGTGGAGCCGGCCCACAGCAACGCGATGCCTGCAATCATGCACGGCGCGCCGAATCCCATGCGCAGGATACGACCATGATGCGCCCTGCCGCCGGTGTCCGTATCGTCACCACTGGTCTGCGCGGCCCCGTCCAATGCCTGGATCGGAGGGATGCGCGTGGCATGGCGCACGGTCGTCCACGCGGTCAGCACCGTCGCCGCAACGGACAGGAGCAGCGCTCCCGCCAGCAGGAACGGGTTGGCGGCGAATCCGCCGAACGCCTGACCCATCGCCACCATGGCCGCGTAGCCGCCGCCCGCGCCGACCAGTGCGCCGATGATCGTGCCGGCCAATGCGGTGATCAACGCTTCGGACAGCACCAGCGAACGGATGTTCGCACGTTTGGCCCCGATCAGGCGCAGCATGGCGATATCCCTCGTACGCTGTGCGATCAGCGTCCTGTACGTGCTGGAGATCACCATCATCGCGCACAACAGGGCGATGACGGCGAACACCGCCATGATCACGGTCAGCTGCGTGGAGCCGCCGGCCATCATCGCCGACGCCTGCCGGATCATCTCACTGCCCTCGACGGCCGTGACGCCATCCGCCCGGGCCGTCGCGGCGAGCCGCTCCGTGACTGCATCGATATCGGAGGGATCATCGAGTTTGACGAACAGTTCGCCCGGCGTCGCTTCACCGAAGTACGACGGATCGGCGTAGATCGCGTAGTCGGTGCCGGTCATCGGCTTGAACCGCACATCGTTGATGCCGCTGACCGTCACCACACGCTTCGTCCCGTCGGACGATTTCAACGTGACCGTGCCACCGACGTTCACGCCAAGGCCATCGGCCGTATCACGCGAGACGACGACCTGGTCGGCGGATGCCGGCCAGTCGCCGGACTCCAATCCGAACCATCGCAGGGACGGGTCGCGGGATACGGAATACACATTCGCCGTGCGGCGCGCGGCGGAACCGTATGCGGTGACCGTGGCCGCATAATACGGGGCCGTGGCCCTCACCTTGCCGCCGACGTTCGCCTTGGCGAGCACATCCTCGGCCCACGAGGGCTTCAACGATTTCACATCGGCGTCACCGGGATCGATGATGACATCCACAGGCCGCAGCGGCGCGGCCGTGACGGTGGCCATGCTCGCGGTCGACGTAGCCTGGAACACGACCGTTCCAGCCAGCATCATTGCCGACAGGACCACCGCCAACAGGACGGCGAGCAGTCGGGACGGGGAATGCCTGATCTGCGCCCACGCCACCCGGATCATCGCGCACCCGCTTCCGCATTCGCGGGTTCGGCGCCCTGTTCGAGCACGCGCACCACATCCGCGGCCGCCGGATGCGCGATATCGGCGGCGATCAGCCCGTCGCGCACCACGAGCGCCCGATCCGTGTAGGCGGCGGCGTTCGGGTCATGCGTGACCATCACGATCGTCTGCCCGTGACGCGTCGCCATATCCCGCAGGATTCCCAGCAACTGGCGCGACGACTTCACGTCCAGGGCTCCGGTCGGCTCGTCGGCGAACACCACCGCGGGGCTGCTGGCCAGCGCGCGGGCGACCGCCACGCGCTGGCGTTGCCCGCCGCTCATCTCCTGCGGCTTGTGATCAAGACGGTTCTCGATGCCCAGCTCGCGCGCGATCCCGCGTATGGCCTGCCGGTCGGGCTGCCTGCCGCGCAGCGTGAACGGCAGTTCGATGTTCTGCTCTGCCGTCAGATACGGCAGCAGATTGAAATCCTGGAAGATGAACCCGATACGGTCACGCCGCAGATCGGACAGCGCATCATCCGAAAGCGTCGAGATGTCCGTGCCATCGATAATCACCCGGCCGGAAGTCGGCGCATCCAACCCAGCCAGCAAGTGCAGCAACGTGGTCTTGCCCGACCCCGACGGGCCCACGATCGCCGTGAACCTGCCCTTCTCGAACCGGGCCGTGATACCCGCCACCGCAACCGTCTCGGCCACGCCGGAACCATACGTCTTGCGCACGTCAAGCGCCTCCACGGCAGCCGGATATGCGTCCAAGCCGCTGTTTGCCCCCCATGTGTCCGTCATGTCGGCACCTTCCTGTTGTGTTCCAATCGTTCCGGTGATCGATAGCCGAAACATCCTTTCAGGAGTCAGCCTACGGGGGCCGAATCGTACGGGATATCATCCGCATGAATCAATTCACGCTCGACCGGCACCGAGGTACGAACGACCTGGTACCTAGGTATGAACTCCCGTGGAATGAGGAATAGGAAACCATCATTGCGAATCATGGTATCGGCCAACCGGCACGGGTAACGTCGTTGGTATGAAGGTTCATACGGAGGATACGATCGCCCTGTTCGGCGTGCTGATGTGCTTACTGTTCGGCGCGGCGGGCATGGGAGATTGGGTATGGGCGAGCGTGGCCGTCGCCTCCATCGTGTTCATGAGACGGCGGTTCGCCGTGTTCGCCGTATTGACTGCCAATGCTCCCTTCGCCTACACGACGGTCTATGGTTCGTTCACGTTGATCGGCCAGCTCATGGCAGTAATATCCGCGTTCCTGTGCGGGGCCAGTCGGGTGAAGCATTGTCGACTGGCTGGCTTGGCATCGTGTCTGCTGCCCGTCGCCGCGTTCGGCTTGCATCTGGTGATCATCCGCTCGAGGGATTGGACGATGCCCGTGGCCGGGTTGTTCGCAGGCAGTCCGATGCTGGCAGCATGGCAGGCGGGCCGGCTCAACCGCGCCAAGGACATGAGGCTTAAGGCGGAGGAAGAACGCCGGATCATGGCCGAACATGACAGCGACATGCGTGCGCGACTGGCCGTCTTGGAGGAACACATGCGCATCAACCACGAGATGCACGACATCCTCGCCCACACGCTCACCGTCATCACCGTCCAAGCCGAAAGCGGCAGAACGACCACCGCTGACCCCACAGCGCGCACGGCGTTCGCGGACATCTCCCAAGCCTCGCGCGAGGCCGTCGCCGATCTGCGGGCCCTGCTATCCGACAACACGAAAGAAGACCATTCACCGGAGCCCACGCTCGACCAGTTCGACGAACTCATCGCCGGATACCGAAGGCACGGACTGGTCATCGACCTGCACCAGGAGTATACGCAATCGCCGTACCTGCCGACGGGACTGTCCCACGCCGTATACCGGGTGGCCGAGGAATGCCTGACCAACGCGCTGCGCTACGCGCAACCCCGCTGCGTCAACCTGTCCCTGACCATCACTGGCGACGATATCCGACTGCACTGCGAAAACCCGTATACGTCTCCCCCACGCACCGACGTCACCGAACGACAGCGGCATGGGCATGGTCTTGACGGCATTCGGTGGAGGTGCGAGCAGTACGATGGTCACGCCAGCGTCAGCATGACGAATGGGCTCTGTTCGGTCGATGCCGTCTGGCCACTGCCCCATCAACGGGAATCGTTGGCGACGGCATCGAACGAGACTGCTGACGGACACGGGCAAGGAGGACGGCAATGCTGACGATGACGAATGCGGACGGGACACGACTCATACGCGTGATGCTGGTCGACAACCAGACATTGATCCTCGACGGATTCGCGCGCATCGTCGACGCACAACCCGACATGAGCGTCATCGCCACGGCCACGGACGGCGAAACCGCGATACGCACGGCTCATCAGGCCAAACCGGACGTAATCCTCATGGACGTGCGCATGCCCGGACTCGAAGGCATCCAGACCACGCGCGTCATCATTCACGATATGCCGGAAACGCGCATCATCGGGCTGACTTCATACGACACTGATGCCTACGCGATTGCCATGCTCGATGCCGGAGCCAGCGGATTCCTCCTCAAAAACAGCAACGCCGAACGGTTCATCGACGCCATACGCGCCACCGTCTCGGGCAACACCGTCATGGACACCACCACCATGAACCGCCTCAACCAGCGCCTCGCCGCCGCTTCCGCCCGAACGTCAACGACGGCAGAGGCATTCGAGGACAACGATCTCCCCGATTTCACCAGCCGGGAACGTGACATCCTTGCCCGCGTCGTCCAAGGCGATTCCAACGAACGGATCGCCGCGAGCTTGGGCGTCAGCGTGTCCACCGTCAAAACCCACATCGGCAATATCCTCAGGAAAACCGGCCAAACCAACCGCGTACGGCTCATCGTCTGGGCCACACGTCACCTTCGCAGACTGTGAAAACCCTCTGCCGGAGAGAGTCCGCAGCGAAAAACCGTTTCATGCGTCATCTCCAGATGACATTTTCGGGCGTCTTCTTGCTGCTCATTGTCCGTTTGCTGGAGAGTGGGTATCGAAAGTCCGATACGCAGGTGAGGAAGGTGGATGATGGTTCGGCATTTGAGGGGAACGGGGAGGAGAATAAGCGTCAAACGGATACGCATGCAATATATGCCGATCTGAGCCGAGGATACGAGATATGGGCGATGCTCCGTTGGAATTGAGGAAACCGGGCGGCATGCTGGTCTACGGGCTTCCCGCCGCGTCCACGCTGTTCATGCTGCGCATGCTGTGGGCCACCAAGCGTGACGCCGTCCCGTCGGATCACTCGTATTGGGCCATGCACACACCAATCGTGCTCATGCCGCTGGCGGCGGCCGTCCTTGCCGGTGGCATCGCGCTGGCCTGGCGGTACGAGAGACCCGAATGGGTGATGGGCGGAGTGCTTGTCCCCGCGTTGCTGCTGGATCTTGCCGGCGTGGGTGAATGGGCTCCGATTATGCCGATGATCGCCTATTGGGCGTTGATCATGACCGTCGCCGGTGATTTGCGGGTCCTGTGCTTCGGGCTTGTCTCCTGCATGGTACTGGACAGTCAGGCGTTCGCCGGGAACGCCTGGCGGCAGGCCGGATGGTCAATCTGGCTTGACGTGTTACCCGGGAGCTTGTCAAATTGTTTGTGTATGGGACTTGTTTTTTGTTGTATGGTTCCATGCGTTCGGGGTATGCGGCGGCGAGTTGGGCGAGGGCCTGTTTCCAGTTGGTGGTGACCCTGCCCTCGATGAGCCGGCACTCGCCTTTGTGGCGCCTGCCCTTGTCCGCCTTCTCCCGTTGCCTTGCGCGTTTGTCCTCGATGTCGCAGATCGCGAGCCACAGGAGCTTGACGGCTGCCTGGTCGTTGGGGAACTGGCTGCGGTTGCGGCTGACCTTCCTGAGCTGGTAGTTCAACGATTCGATGCTGTTGGTCGTGTAGATCACGCGCCGCAGCATGGGCGGGAACCGCAGGAACGGCGTGAACCGGTCCCACGCCCGCTCCCACGTGGCCGCCACCGATGGGTACCGGCGGCCAAGCCCGCTTTGCCTGAACTCGTCGAGCGCCTTGCGCGCCTGCTCCTCGTTGACAGCGCCGTACACCTCCTTGAGCTTCCTGCACACGGCCTTGCGGTCGTGGTCGTTGACGAACCGGTTGGCGGCGCGGACCGGATGCACCACGCAGGTCTGCGCCATCGCCTGCGGCCATGTGGCCTCGACGGCCTCGGGCAGGCCCTTCAGCCCGTCGCGGCACACGACCGGCACGTTCGTAACGCCCCTGTTGGCCATTTGCGCGCACACGTTCGCCCAGAACGAGGATCCCTCCGAATCCCGGATCCAGATGCCCGGCACGTGCCTGAGCCCCTCCATGTCGACGCCGATCGCGCCGTGCACGGCCTTCACACGACCCTGCCGCCGTCCCCGACCTTCACTCGTATCGCGTCCAGGCACATGACCGGGTAGAACCCGTCCAGCGGACGCTCCCGCCATCCGGGCACCACGTCGGCCACGGTGTCGGTGATCGACGATATCGTCTCGTGAGACGGTTCCGTGCCGACCGTCTTGGCGAGGCGGTGCCCGATGTCGCGCACGGTCATGCCTGCCGCATACAGGCCTATGATCATGCCGTCCAGGCCGCCGAGCCTCCCGGAGCACTTCGGCACCAGCCCGGGCGTGAACGAGCCCTCCCGGTCGCGCGGCACCTGGATCGTGACCGGCCCGACCTCGGTGGCCAGGGCCTTCGGGTACGAGCCGTTCCTCGAATTCGCCGAACCGTTGGCCTCCTTGCCCGCCCAGTCTCCGGGACCGTAGCCCAGATGCGAGGTCATCCCCGCCTCCAGGCCGCGCTCCAACGCCGTGCGCACCAGTTCGGAAATCAGGCCGCCCTCGCCTGTCGATTCCATATCGCCCCCGTCTATCCGCTCGAACAGGGAATCCAACGCCCCGACGAGACCAACCCATCGACCAGTTCGCGCGCCGACCCGACGGCCGCCGCGGCACCATCGCCGCGATCGCCGACCACATTGTCGTTCTTCAAGGTCACCATGATTCAATCCTTCCAGAATGGCGGCCCATACACAAACAATTAGACACCCTCAGAGGACCTTCTCGTCCTGTTTGACCGGCTTGTCGTACAGGGTGTCGCCGTCCCGGTCGAGGGCGTGCGCGTGGTGCGCGCTCTTGCCCACGTCCAGGCCGGCCCACACGTCGATGTCGTCCGGGGTCATCATCGTTCCTCCCGTCATGAAGGTCTTTCCGGCCGCCGTGGACTCGGAGGAGTCCGGACGTCCGGCACCGCACCCACATTACGACGAGACCTGCGCCATGCGCCCCTGAAGCGTCCGTGTAGCCGGCCTGGTTCCTATCAGCGGTCATCGGGCGTCCCCGTTCCCGGCGACAACACCCCCGGATCATCAACGACAGGGCAGGAAAGTCATACCAGGACCGGCGACCCGGCCCCGACCATCGGAGCCTACCAAACATGGTAATGGGCGGCACGAGGCAATTCGGCCGCCTTGACCCGTACATCCATGGGGCGGTGAAAATCCCATGGGGCGGTAACTTGCCCATGGGGCGGTCGGTAAAATTTTATCTTCCGCAGAATAGAGCCATTCTCAGCTACCGCCCCATGAGGGATTCACCGCCCCATGAGGGATTCACCGCCCCATGGGACATTTATATAACAACGACTTCGTGCAACAGCACCAGCATTACGACAATGTTGTTTAGCGCGTGGAGGCGCGGGCGATTACTTGCGATTCGGCGGTGAGCAGTTCGGGCTTGGAAATGTCTCCAGCGATACGGCCGAGGATGCGGTCCACGGCGGTGGGCGCGGTCCAGTCGAGCCTGGAATCCATGGTGGTAAGCGGAATTTGCAGGTATGGGGCTTCCTCGTTGTTGTCGAAGCCGATGACCTGCACCTGCGCGGGAACCTCATAGCTGGCAGTGCGTAGTGCGGTCAATGCGCCAATGGCCAGCTGATCATTAAAGGCAACCACGCCGTCGAACGGCACGCCGGAATCAATCAGTCGCTGAGTCACACGAGCGCCAGCGCCGATGGACCAATCCTGAGCGGTATTACCAATCAGATGAGGATCCAGCTCAAGCCCACGGCGGCGCGTTTCTTCAATGACACCACGCAAACGCAGTTGTGCGCTGCCTTCCACAGCCTGCAACAAAGCGGCCGTATCATAATCGCCTCGTGCGCCCACTACGGCGAGACGAGAAGAACCTCGATCATATAGGTAGCCTGACGCTGTTGCTGCGGCGGCAACATCGTCCGGAGTCACGTGGTCGGCAACACCCCATGTGGTTCGGGCACCGACAATAACCAGCGGGAAATCAACCTTCAGGTCTTCGGGCGAAATATCCTCCACCTCGCTCATGGAGAGAATCATGCCGTCTGACACGGTGGAGTTGAAGTTCTTGAGCAGGTCACGCGCTCCTTTGGCCGAGCCCTCTGCATACGTGGTGACGTATACGGAGTAGTCGCGCTGACGGGCGGCGTCAATGGTGCGATTGGCCAGTTCAGCGAGATACGGCGGAGTGAGCGATGGCACCGCAAGAGTAATAAAACCGGTGTGGTCGCGATTCAGGTTGCGGGCGGCCACATTGACGCGGTAGCCGAGGTCCTTAATGACTGCTTCGACCTTTGCACGGGTTTCATCGGTCATGCGGCCGGAACCGTTAATGACGTTTGAAGCGGTTTTGAGAGACACTCCAGCGGTTTGAGCCACATCGCGCAGGGTGACTCGACGCTTGGCGGAGGCAGGGGATGCAGTGGAAGCAGCCTTGACCGCGCCGACCGTACGACTTGTGTTCGATTCGGCTTTCCCCACTGTGCATACCTCGTTTTCATCTCTGAAAGACCATCGACTCACCTATTTTAGGACCACATGGCACCATTTTCGAGCCATATCCGGCCTTCAAGGGGCTGATCTGAGGCTTTCCGGACATCTACCTCCGTTTCAAGGGGCTCTTCATCCGCGAAAGAGGAAGTATAAACGGCTTTGCTTCAACGCCATTAAGCCATTTTGGGGCCGCGTCTACTTTGGCAACAGCCCCTTGAAGCGGAGATAGACATTTGCCCAACCGGTGTATCAGCCCCTTGAAACGGAGATAGCCGGTTGGACACTCATCTAGAGCGTGGTTTTGGTGATGAGAATGGCGTTGCGGACCAGCCCGTAGCCGGTGGCGCCGGCGTTCCCGGCAGTGAAATCGTTTAGACCGGGTTCGCACCGGTAGGCGATGATTGGTTCTCCCTCAATGCCGTTGACGGCAACGGGCTGCTTCGAACGGTTCAGATAGAAGTCGAAGCGGATGGTGCCGTCTGAGGATTGGCGGATGGTGTGCAGGATGCGGGGGTCATGAGTCGCGGCTGCTGCGGTCGTGGTTGCGGCGTTGATCTCTCCCCCACCCGACCTTTGGTCGGGAGCCCTTTCGTCGGATGGGGCTGTTGTGTTGAGTTCTGTGAGCAAGTGGGTGATGTCGTGGCGGCCAAGGTCGCAGCCCACGTAGATGGCGGCGCCTTGGCCGTGGGGGGGTGACTGGTGATGGCGGGGACGCCGTCGAGCTCCCAAAGTTCACCGGCGCGCTTGCGCGTGTTCAACGGCTTCCATTGTACGGCGGAGGTGGAGTGCTCCATCATGTACCACGGCTTGCCGGGGCAGATTGCTTCGATGGCGTCGCGTTCGGCCTTGTAGAAGTCGAGCAGCATGTCGTTGCCGAACCGTTTGTAACCCAACCGCTGGGGCGGGTTGACCATGCTGTCGCCGCCCATGTGGCGTGGCAGCAGCACCTCGGCAAAGCTGTTGACGTGCTGGGACCAGAACGCCTGTGGCCCAAGAACGAGGCGGCCCGTCCGATCCGCCGCCACTTCGCCGAGATCGTCGCATACTTCGAGCACCCGTACACCAACGCCGTCCTCGAGGACGCCGACAGCGTCATCCGGAACGTGAAGAGACGGGCCCGCGGCTTCCGCAACACGGACTACTTCGCCACCATGATCTACCTGACCTGCGGCAAACTCGACCTCAAAGCCGTCACCACCGCCTGACCACCACTCACCACAAACAGCGAATAACCGAAAAAACACTACCAATCAAGGCAAAAGTCAATTGGCGCGCATAGTGACTGATTCTTCAGTATTCCTTTTTCATATCCTCACTAAAAATTACTGTCGAACAAGCACAGTATATATTCCCAAACCATCATCATTAAGAATCTTCATGATTTTGTCACGTTCGATATCGTTTCCATATGTAATTTCGACATATCCTTTGTCCTGCATCCGGGAGGGGCAATCGGCGTGTTTAATGTTCACTTTAACGCTTTTCCCTACTGATTTGAGTTTGTCAATGGCTGCGCTGCTCTCGACATATATCTGCTTCGTTGTTTGGTAGGATGCCAAATCGTTGCACGGCAAACTTGTGCCATTTCTTTTCAGCGGAATGAGACCAATCATGATCAAGACAGCCGCAATGAGCGCCGACGTTATAAATGCGATGATAGCGTATAACAGCACCCGCCTAGCCAGCGATTTGCGCTTCGTCATACCGTCAGCGTTTATCTGGACCATCATTCCTCCTTGCGTTTTCACTATTCCACTTCACGAGGTATAGCAATCAATGATTAGTTATGATTGCCTACTTGGTAGTTTTGGTCACATGCAGAGACTAAAATGGGATCATGCGTGGCAAGAACCACAATTGCCCCTTGATCAGCTCGGTGCCGCAACAAATCAATAACGATTTGCCTGTTATGCGCATCGAGAGAAGCGGTGGGTTCATCTGCGAAAATTACAGACGCGTTCTTGTATATAGCGCGCGCAATTCCAAGACGTTGTTTTTCTCCTCCACTGAGATGAGACGCGGGTTCCTGAGTTCTTTTTGCCAGTCCAGTAGCTCTGAGAGCCTCTCGTATCTGTTTGCGGTCCCCTCCCGCACGTTGTCCAAATGGTCCAAGCTGCATGGAGACATTGAAAGCCACGCTTTCCTCGTCCATAATGCCGTAGTCCTGAAGGATGAACGAGGCCGTGTCATGCCAGAATCGTCTACGTCTTCTGGCTGTCGCGTGCGTGACATTTTCGCGATCGATCATAAGTCGTCCACCATCCGCTTCCTGTAGAAGACCGAGTGTGTGCAACAGCGTGGTCTTTCCGCATCCGCTGGGGCCAGTGAGGGCGACCATACCACCTTCGGAGATATGTAGGTCGACGTGTTCGAAAATTGTTCGCCCGGCAATGCGTACCGTCAGGTTGTCGCATTCTATAGTGGTCATAAACATGTCCTTTCTGCTGGGCTCGGTTGATTAAAGAGTGCGATTATTGATGCCCACAAACATGCGCTGTACGGACAGAATGTGCGAAAGTGCGGAAATGAAGATTGCCAGCAAACCCAGCGCTCCGGTCATTACTGCAGCTGAGATGCCTGTAGAGCGAAGTGCTATTGCAGCGAAGATAATTCCTCCTACTAACGCCGTACTGCTCTCCACAAGTATCGTGGACTCCGCCAATCGTCTTGCGGGGCTACCGTTGAGCATGAGCGGATAGTCGTGTCTTGCGCGCAGCGCAGCGCGGACCATCGCATGCACCATAACGGTTAAGGCAAACGCAACAATAAGCATTACAAATGCAGCGGCTTGCAGCCCAGCGAAATATGCAGAGAACTGGGCCTGCAGAATCTGCTCTTCAGCGATGTATCGCACTTTGACCTGTCTTGACAACCCTGCTTGTCGCAATCTTGCTCGTACATCCTGAAGACCCGTCAACACGATGTTGCGTGTGGTGGCCGCCGGCACTAGAAATCCTGAGTCGGAGAATCCCGAGTAGTCAGGGAGAACTATGAGCGTGAGCCTTTTCGGGAAAAGCATAGTGTCAGAGCCGCCTTTGAGCACGGGTATTGCATCGCCGGAAACGCTATAATACAAGGCTCTTTCGAGCATATTCACACTGGTCTGGGAATCTGCACTCCATGCTGGTATCTGAGAAACTATGTCTTTCGCCTCCGCGGGTAGGTAATCGAACGTGACGCGGACTGAGTGCTCCATGTGAGCCGGGTCGACCTGTACCATATTGAGCCATTGCTGAGTGACTAACGCTACTGGTTCAGCACTTGGGGCTCCGGTCATTTCTGGCGTGAACGTGTAGGAGAGAGCTCCTCTCCCGTCATCTTCTATTTCACGCATCACGTTCGCGACCTTCGCATCCAGTTGGGGGTTATTTTCATACGACAGCGCTATTGAGACCTGATTAGACAAACGCTCCCATACACGTTGCTCGCGGGCCGATGAATCAGCCGATGCTATCGCCGACATTGCGGGCGCAGTCACCGCCAGCACCGCTACGAATACCATCGCTTTCATTGCCAAAGCAGATCGGCGTAGTCCGATATTGCCGGATGCGCGACGCATGATCATCGTTGCTGAAGGCCATGACAGCATGCCGACAATCAGCATCGCAACAAACAGTCCTGCCAACACGGTCCCTTCAAGTACCAGTAGTATGCGAGAGAAGTATGGTATGAACACCGCGCCTCTAACCGCACCAACCACCGTGACTGAGACGATGTCGATTAGGCATGCCGCACACAGCGATGGGGTCAGAATGCCCATCATGTCGTCTTTCTGTATGCGCCATACCGAGACGCCAGCTAATACCCGCAACGCCCTTGAACGAACTTTAGATGCCATCCAATACAGAACCATCGTCACCATCAGGGCAAGAGCCGCGGCCATCGACATCACGAAACTTGACTGTGAGGCTAGCAAGCGCACGTCATCACGCAACGAATCCGCACCCCACGCCACCATTACCCCATTGCGTACCGTCCAATCGCGCAGTGCTTTATCAGACTGGTTGCCTTGCAGTAGATAGTATTGACCGCTCGCAGAGGCCGCCGACAGACGCGACTGTCCTGCCACCTTAGAACTCGGCATGTTTCCAAATCGACGGACTGAAGTTCCCTCGGGCAGTCTTTCACTTGCAGTGGAATCTAGCGCGACAAATACTTGAGCGGATGCATCCCCGTCAAGGTCAGGCATAACCTTGACGATGCCGAGTTGTTGCTGTTCTCCGATATCAGCAAGCTCTCGCAGCATTTGAGCGTCATCCACGTTAGGTGATTGAAAATCCAGTGTCATCGAGATTGTAGGATGAATTCCTTGGGGTAAAGCTCTGTCATGTAGGTCGCTGGCCATGACTGACAATAACGTGGCGAGCAGAAATACCAACGTGGATACCATGAAGAACAGGCGACGATGCATGGTACACTCCAATCATCAGGAGAGGCCGATACCACACGGGAATGCCATATGCCATCGGCCGTTCATCATTACCTTTCAGGACACCCGATAGTAGTAGGCGTCGTTATTGCCCCAATAGTTCACAGCGTATTTCTCTGCAATGGACTGCTTCTTTGCGACTGTATCGATGCTGCGCACGGTATCCCCGTTCAACGAGACCGAAGAGCCATGCGTCCGTGTGTCATGCGTGTAATAGGAACGAATCTTGACGTTCCAGAAGCCCCATTCCCAGATACCGCCCTGAGCAGGGTACTGCGTATGCTTACCCTCCGGGTTGAGCCACATGGGCCGAATCCCATACTCTCCGCTTTCCGTGGTCGGCGCAATGACGTCGGCCTCAGCAGCAGAGGCGGATGCCACAGGGATGATTGTCATCGATGCGCAGGTCACCAATGCAACCGCCATCATCTTCAGCTTGGACTGTTTTCCTGTTTGAACGGACATGGTGTGCTCCATTCTCGTATCCGATCGTTCCGTTACCCATGAATTCCGTCAACACTGACCGGAACCCGCGTTCGCCGTTCCGGAATCTTTCCGGAACGTCTTCAAGGTATCGCCTTCTTCCGGGACAATCCACCGATGTCACTTCATAAGTGACATTGTGGGAAGCTGGCGACCATCCGCAATATCATCAAGACATGAACCAACAAGGCGAAGGAAAAGTGACATTGGGCATTGTGGACAACGACCAGCTGACGTTGGCGGCATTGTCGAGCATCCTGCGCAGTCTGCCTTGGCTGCACATCCTATGGACGACAATCTCAGGCGACGATGCGATTGACAACTGCTTGTCCACGAGAACGCGTCCGCAAGTGATATTGGTCGATATGTCCATGGAGAACACGAGCGGTGCCATGGTATGCAGGACCTTACGCCGTCATTCGCTACCCATCGGAGTAGTATGCATGACCTCATTTTCGCTGGGAAGCTATGCTCGCGCAGCCGCCGAAGCCGGAGCTCAGGCGTTGATCTCCAAAACGGACTTACGCATCTTGTCCAGCGCCGTACGACGCGCATCGATGGGCTCGGCGACGCAATGCGCTGCTGATGAATCAGCACGTTTCACTGATGTGCCAGACACTGCTTCCAACCTTATTCCAGACTTTACTAAGGCTTCAGATAAGCGTTGGTTGAACGGAGATCGACTGTCCGCACGGGAGGTTGAAATCCTGCGCATGTACTCCGAAGGACTGGAAACTGAGGAGATTGCGAGGTCTTTGTCCCTAAGCAAGTTCACCATCGGCACGTATGTCAAACGTGCGG
This sequence comes from Bifidobacterium sp. WCA-178-WT-4B, assembly GCF_009696495.1. Taxonomy (NCBI): domain Bacteria; kingdom Bacillati; phylum Actinomycetota; class Actinomycetes; order Bifidobacteriales; family Bifidobacteriaceae; genus Bifidobacterium; species Bifidobacterium sp. WCA-178-WT-4B. Next base: position 111,331 of record NZ_VULV01000009.1, read on the forward strand.
TCGCCAAATTGCATGCACGGAACAGAATCCACGCCATCATCATGTGCGAGAAACGCGGACTGCTATGAACCATGAAAACACCAAACGGAATGGACTTGCACAGGATCAGAACGACGAAATAGGTACCAGCAGTTGGATGTACATGCGCGCAATCGCGGTCATGGCAGGATGCGGATACGGAAGTATACTGCTGGTCGCCAGTCTTGTCTCGGGTGTAATTGGATGGATTGCGTTCGCGATTGGCGTGGTAGCGATGGTTCTGTCCATCATCTCCATACGTTTTCCACTTGTGGCGGCGATAATGCAAACTCTGCTTTGGGCGTGCATTTGTATGGTTCCCGCATTATCTGAATTATCTTGGGCGTTGTTCCTCTCATTTGCCGCCACTCTAATGCTGGTCTCATTTCGATATACAGGACTAGGCATCGGCTTAGGCATAGTCCAATCATCCGTAACTGTCGTCTCCCACGCTATGCTGGGAATGTCCGGCGCGAGTCCATCGCCTATTTTTGACATGATTGCCGTAGTAGCGCTCCCCGCTGCTTCATGTATCGGCGTCGGCATGCAATGGCGCATTAGGCTCATGCGCATGCAGCAGATCCGCCATGAGCTGGATCGTCAGAGGGAGATTAACGAGGAACGTCGCCGCCGCGAGTTAATTGCTGCAACACTCCACGACCAAGTGACCAACCGACTCGCCTACCAGATACTTCGCATGCAGCACGACATACGGACTTGGTGTGAGCAACCACCGCAATCTGAACAGTACCAAGCCGAAATCTCTGAACTACTTGACATATCTCAAGATCTGCTCGAAAAAATACGGGCGACAATCGATGTACTCGGTTCCGAAACCATCGCAGACAATGAATCACACGATAGAGTCGAGCTTCCTAAGTCCAGAATGTCTCCCGCCCCTGAGACTGAGCAGGAAATGCTTGATGAACATCTTACACAGGCCAAGGAAGAGATGCGTGAACTTGGTTTTGCTGTGAACACACAACTTCTGGGCACTATGCCACTCAGCTACGATCCCAAAGTGCTGGATATAGTCCATACGGGCATAGATGAATTCACCAGCAATATGATCAAGTACGCTGATCCGATAAAAGAATGCAGTCTTATCGTCAATATCACAGCAGCAGATATAACAGTCATATCAAGCAATACGTGTAATACCAAGTCCTCATGTTATACCGCACGAGCTATGACAGGCGGTAGAGGACTATCTCAGCTTAGAATAAAAGCCAAGGACATAAATGGGACATTATCAAAGGATAATAGTGGCAAGGAGAGCATTTTCCGTCTTTCTATACGATGGCAATAACACCCTTGCTGACTGCAAACTGGCGAATTGCTTTAAAGTGCATTCGGAAAGACTGGCGAATTCCTCTGATTCACATCCCAGGATGGATTGTCTTGCGTGACGGGCCGGGACCAGCGCCAGACGGAGCCAGTTCGGCTAGTATGAATAGGCACCCCCATAGCTGTATTGAGAGGAAGAGCACATGGCGGGACTGTTTCGGACTGCTTCCAAGCAGCCCAACCCTTTAGGGACAGCCATACGCACCCGCGGATCAGGAAAATATACATTCGGACTGGCTTTGAGTGCGGGTCTTGCCGGATTACTGTACGGCTACGACACCGTCTCTATCTCCGGCGCCATCGAATTCCTGCGCGCCAGATACGGGCTCAGTACTCTCATGGAGGGCCTCGTCATCTCCTCCATCATGCTCGGTGCCGTCATCGGAGCGGCCACCGCCGGATTCCTTTCCGACCGATTCGGCAGAAAACGTATCCTTATTATCGGCGGCGCGTTCTTCCTCGTTGCGGCTGTATGGAGTGCGCTGACGATAGGTCCCATAGCGCTTATCTTGGCGCGCGTGGCCGGCGGCTACGGCATCGGCCTGACCGCCGCGCTGGCCGTCACATATATCACCGAATCGGCTCCGGCCAACATCCGTGGTCTGCTCGCCTTCTCTTATCAGTTGCTTGCGGTTTGCGGCCTCTTCCTGACTAACGTCATCAACTACATCATCGCCTCCTACGGATCAAACGACTGGGATATGGCCATTGGATGGCGCTGGATGCTGGGATTAGGCGCGATTCCGGCCGCCGCTTTCCTGCTGGCTATGCGGAGGGCACCGGAAAGCCCGCGATTCCTCATTCAGGTAGGCAGAACCGATGAAGGTTTCGCGGTGCTCGAGCACATCCTCGGCACCGAACGCGCACGCCTGCGCACCGATGACATCCAAGCCTCGGTCAAACTGGAAACCGAGATGTCGCACGAATTCCATGATTTGTTCCGTCCAGGCCTGCGACGGGCACTCGTCATCGGCATCTTTCTCGCCGTGTTCAACCAGTTCATCGGCATGAACGCCATCTCCTACTATGGGCCGGTGATGTTCTCGGATCTCGGGTTCGGCGGGGACACTCAGTTCCTCGCGGCCGCCAGCGTAGGCGGCGTGGAGCTGGTGGCCACCGTGGTAGGCATGTACCTGATCGACACGTTCGGCCGTAAGCGTCTTATGGAAATAGGCACCGGCATGATGTGCGCGTTCGCGCTATGCATTTCGGGCTCGTATTTCATGGGCAATTCGCTGCTGACGCTTATATTCGTCATGGCGTTCACCATATCGTTCGCCTTTTCGATGGGGCCGATTCCTTGGATTGTGATTCCCGAGCTCTTCCCCACGTATCTGCGCGGTCGCGCCACCGGATTGTGTGTGATGTGTCTGCTGTTCGCCAACTGGATCATCGCACAATTCACGCCGATGATGATCGATGGATTGGGCGGCGGCATATCGTTCGCGATTTTCGCGTTTCTGGATCTGATTTGCCTGTTCGGCATCGTGGCGTTGGTGCCGGAGACAATGGGACGCACGCTGGAGGAAATCGAGCATCTATGGCAGCCGAAAACCGATTTGGCCTCTGCAAAATACGCGCTGAGCACGGCTGATGCGAATATCCGCCACGCGGAAGCCACGCTGCGTCGTATTGAAAACGAACGTCAGCAGGCATTGGGCATTATGGATGCGGCTGAGCGGGCTCGTGCTGCGGCACAGCAGAAGATTTTCGCCATAGAGACCGCCAAAAGGGCCGAGGCAGAACGGCTGACGGCGCAGCGCGCTGCCGAGGAAGCCGCCAAGGCAGCGGCGAATATGGCTGCAGAAGAAGACACGGCAGCGACCGTCTCGGAAGTCGCGACGGATGAGAACGTGCCGTCGCTTGTGCGGCGTACGAGGGGCGCTGTTCTGGTCGGTAAGTCATCCAGTAGACGGCACGACGGCGAGTATACGGGCGGCTCTGTGGATGGCCCTGCGGATGGCCCTGTGGATGGCCCTGTGGATGGCTCTGCGGCCGGTGCGATGCTGGACGGCGCGGCGGCCGAGGCAGCGGCCAGCGCAGCAGTCGCGGCCTTGGCCGATTCGTTGCCCGACGACCCATGCACGCTGGCGAATCGGCCGACTACGCGCAGTGGTGCGGATGATACGGATAGCGTTGATGCCGCAGATGCCGTTGATTCCGCGAATGACGCGAATCGAAACCGCAAGCAGACAAATGCCGTGCAGCCGGCACATATGGCCTCTATTGAGCACGCGCACAGTGCCGATACGCCTCGCGGGGTATTACTGCCCAGTGCCGACGAGGATTCCTACAGCGAGCATTCCTTCGCCGAGACGGATGACGACCGCGAGGCTCAGGCCATCGACGCGGCCCTCGACTCTCTGGATGCCCTTATCAGAGGCTGATATATAAGGAAATACAGGATTCCCGCCTTGCGCAGCCGAAACGCACCGACGCGCAAGGCGGGAATCCTGTATTGCAGAGTATTGCGGCCTGTGACTGTGTGACTTTACAGATTCAGCACCGCATCGGCAACGCGCATGGCGGATTCACGGCGAGAGACCAGCACTACAGCCACGTCTTGCCCCTTATCCGCATTCTGCACGCTCTTGGACAGCTCACGAATGGAACGCAGAATGATGGCTTCATTCAAGGCATCCAGACGACTGGTCGGCTCGTCAAAGAGCACCAAGTCGGCATTGCGCAGGAATACGCGAGCCAATCCGATGCGCTGGCGTTCGCCTTCAGACAGTCGGTCGCCCAGCTCACCCACCTGGGTGTCGAACCCATCCGGCAACGAATCAATCAAGTCAAGCACGGATGCCTTGGCGAGGGCTTCGCGGAGTCGGGCGTCAAGAACACCGGCCGCTCCCCCATTGCGAATCTCCGATTCAGGCAAGGCGATAAGCAGATTCTCTCGAATCGTGCCGTCGAACAGGTGGGTCTCCTGACTCATCATGGCCTGAATACGGCGGCGGGCATGCACATCGATTTGCGGTAGCGGCGTGCCGGACAGCGTCACTTGGCCACGCTGCGGGTCCCAATAGCGCATCAGCAGCTTCAGCATAGTGGACTTGCCCCTGCCGGATGGGCCTTGGATACCGAGGATGCCGTGCTGTGGCACATCGAGCGAGAAGTCGGCGAGAATCGCCTCACTCTCCTCCCCCGGGTACGCGAAAGTGACGCGGTCAAGGCGCATGCCCTCATAATCCGAGTTCGCAGTGCCAGTTTCCACCACGCCCGGCGCTTCGTCCATCAGACCGAACAGACGACGGGCGGAGGCGAAGGTCTGGGTGAGGTTCGCGGGCAGGGCGGCGAGCGCCAGCGTCGGCCCGAACGAGCTGGCGAGCAGCGTGAAGGCGGCGATCAGCGCCAACACCATCCAGGGGCTCAGCGTGGCCGCCACGATGGCGTAGACGATGGTGGTGGTCACGGGGCTGATGGCGAGTGCGAATCCGGCGATGATGCCGAACACCGGTAGGAAGGTTGCGGCAAGGTGGCCGATGGTGCCGGCCGTGGAAGCCGCGACCATAAGCCCGGCCAGCGGCTTGGCCTCCCCGAGTAGCCGCTTGATGACCTGGAACGTGCTCATCTCGGCCGGCGCTGCAGCCGGAGCTGGCCACCGGACAGGTTGGCGGCGTCGGACGCAACGTCACCGTTCTGGCCGTCATCAGGCAAAGCCATCAGAAGGTTCTCACGCAGAGTACCGGCAAACAGATGGCTACTGGCACCGATCAGGGTGATGGTTCGGGCGAGCGTCTCTCCGGACGGGTCGGATACCTTGACGTCGTTCAGCGTAAGCGAGCCTTGGTATCCGGTCAGCGTGCCGGCAAGCAACGCGGCAGCCGTGGATTTGCCGGAACCGGAGATGCCGACGATGGCGGTGAGTTGACCGGGGTAGGCAGTGAAGGTGAGGTCGGTGAGCGCAGGTGCCGGCGCGGAATTCATTTGCTGAACGGCGGCACCGGAATCGGCGCTGTCATAGGAATAGCCGACGTGGTCGAAGCTGACGGTGATTCCGCCATCGGCCTCGGTCCCGGCCTTGGTACCGGTATCAGTCCCGACATCAGTACCAGTGGTGGCCGGCAGCGTGGCAGTGCCATGGGCGGGCTCGGAGGTGTCCAGCAGGGCGAAGATACGTTTGGTGGAGGTCATGCCGTTCATCGCCACGTGGAAGTAGGAGCCGAGTTGGCGCATGGGGATGAAGAATTCGGCGGACAGCAGCACAATCAGCAGCAGTCCGGCGAGGGTGAGCGGGAAGCCCGCACCGAACGGCATCAGGTATTGCAGGCCGTAGGCCAGGTAGGCGAATGCGCCGGGCAGGTGGGCGGCGAGCATGATCGGCGACCAGCCGGCGGCGCTGGCTCCTGCGGCGGCTGCGGCGGTATGCGCATACTGCCATAGAGCCACACCAATGCCGGCCGCCGCACCGCCGTAGGCCACGATATCCATGGCGGTCAGCGAGCGCAGCTGGATCTGCAGCACGCGCATGGTCATGACCCTGCGCTCCACATTCCGCGCAATCCCATTCACCTTAAGCGAACGCCCTCGCACATGCCAGACTTTTAAAGTGAGAGAGGCCACAGAATTTTCGATTGCGGAGTGCGCATGCTAGACGCGCCAACCAGAAGAAATATGCTTCGATATCAGGGGCTGAAGCATCAACTACACCCAATACGTGCATTTATCCGTTTCGAGGAAGCTAATTTTTGCGTTTGCCGGAGGTCTACTTCCGTTTCAAGGGGCTGATTTCGCATTTGCCGGAAGTCTATCTCCACTTCGAGGGGCTCCTCATCCATGTAATCGGAAGTATAAACGGCTACACGTCAACGTCATTCCGCCGTTTTAGGGCCGCGTCTACTTGGGCATCAGCCCCTCGAAGTGGAAGTAGACTTCCGGATAAAGCAAAATCAGCCCCTCGAAGCCGAGAAAGCACGTTTCTACGGTGTCAGAAGCCGACGGAACGCAAAAGGGTCGTCTGCACGCAGACGACCCATATGATCAATTCGCCAATAGACGCAGCAAACGCGGCCTAGTGCTGCTTTTGCGCGGCGACCAGTGCTTCGGCGGCGGCCGTACTTATCGGACAGGAAGCCGGAGAAGCCGGCGCCGATCACGCCGCCGATCATGATGGAGCTGATGACCAGACCCTGCAGGGCCGGGCTCAGCGCGTACTTGTCCTGCAGGAAGTCGATGACTCCCGAAATGGACACGGTCATAACCGTAGAGCAAACCGGTTAGACACGGCGTTGTATACAATCCACAAAACCAGACAGACAACTTCTCCATTGCCCACAACGCGCGCAACCTTACGCCAGCGTAGCCTAACTTGTCAGGATGGCTCGATTTGTCAACAGCCATCACGCAACGCACGTAAGGACACGGCCCGCTTATGCTTGACCACTACACCACGCCCGGCGAATCCATCGAGATCCGCGATGACCAAACTATCTATTCACTGCTCACCGATCGCCTTGCCCGCACCGGCGCGGACACGGTAATCGCCGCCAAGAAAATCGACCCCGGCCGCTGGCAGAACGTCACCACCGGCGAATTCCACGAGCGCGTGGTCTCAGCCGCCAAAGGCCTGATCGCGCTCGGCATCGCCAAGGGCGACGCGGTAACCATCTTCTCCTCAACCCGTCTCGAATGGGGCATTCTCGATTTCGCACTGGCCGCAGTGGGCGCGGTAAGCGTGCCGATCTACGACACCGACTCCGCCCCGCAAGCCCAGCGCATCATGAACGATTCGGCGGTCAAGCTGGCCTTTGCCGACAACCGCGAGCGCTTCGACCGGCTCGACTCGGTCAAGGACCACTGCCCTGCCTTGAAGCAGATTCTCATGCTCGAGGGCAACGCACTGGGCGCGCTCGAAGGTCTGGGCGTGGCTGTTTCGGACGAGGAACTGAACGAGCGCGTGGCCACCGTGCGCGCCGACGATCTGGCCACCATCGTCTACACCTCGGGCTCCACCGGCAACCCGAAGGGTGCCGAACTGACCCATAAGAACTTCGTGTCCATCACCATCACCGCTTCGCAGGCGCTGCATGAAGTGGTGCTTGACGACCATCCACGCCTGCTGCTCTTCCTGCCGCTGGCCCACTGCTTCGCACGATTTATCCAGTACGCCTCCATCGCCTCCGATGACGGCGTGGTCGGTTATCTGCCGGATACCAAGTCCCTGCTGCCGGACCTGCGTTCGTTTGAACCGACCTACCTGCTGGGCGTGCCGCGCGTGTTCGAGAAGGTGTACAACGCCGCCTCGCACAAGGCCGGTGCCGGCTGGAAGGGCCGCCTGTTTGTCAAGGCCGCCGAGGCCGCGCGCGTCTGGAGCCGCAAGGAGCAGGCCGGCGAGCAGCACACGTTTGCCGAAATCGCCGAGCGCGCCAAGTATGAAACGCTCGTCTACCGCACGGTGCGCGGTGCTTTGGGCCCGAAGATCAAGTACGTGGCTTGCGGCGGCGCGCCGCTTTCGCTCGATCTGGCGCATTTCTACAACGGCATCGGACTGCCGATGATTCAGGGTTATGGCATGACCGAGACCGCCGCCCCGTTCGCCGCCACGCGCGTGACCGACAATGTGATCGGCACCGTAGGCCAGCCCGCGCCCGGCTCCTCGATTCGCATTTCCGACGAAGGCGAACTGCAGGTCAAGGGCCCGAACGTGTTCCGCGGCTACCACAATCTGCCGGAGAAGACGGCCGAGGCGTTCACCGCCGACGGCTGGCTCAGGACCGGCGACCTCGCGTCCATCGACGACGAAGGCCGCATCACCATCACCGGACGCATCAAGGACATCATCATCACCGCCGGCGGCAAGAACGTCTCCCCCATTCCGCTGGAGGAAGAGATCGCCAAATGCCCGATCGTGGAGCACTGCGTGGTGGTGGGCGACCAGCACCCGTTCATCGGCGCGCTGGTGACGCTCGATCCGGAGTCGCTGGCATTGTGGCTGCCCGCGCATGGACTGTCCACGGAGACGCCGGTGGACCGGCTCGCCACGAACGCGGCGGTGCGCGAGGAGATCCAGCAGTACGTGGACAAGGCGAATGCGACGGTCTCGCGCGCCGAATCCGTACGCAAGTTCGCCGTGCTGGACACGCAGTTCACGCAGGAGAACAAGTGTCTGACGCCGTCGCTGAAAGTGGTGCGCCCGGCCGTTAATCGCGTGTTCGCCGATGTGATCGACAACGAGATCTACAACGGCAAGCGGTGAGACGCACGGTTCCTTGTGATCCGGCATGAAGAGAGGGCCTTTTTGTGGGCCCTCTCTTTTTTGACTGACGCTTTTGGTCATGCACTATTCGCCGTAATACACGAGCACTTCGTCGTAGGAAGGGATCACTTGGTAAAACGACTCATGATAGGCTCCTTCGCCTTGCAATAGGTTCTTACAGTAAGGGATAATGTACGGTAAGGAAATTTTTCAATATCGTTTTAGAATTTTTCCACTCATGAGCGAGGCGGCCGCGCCGGCCGGGAATGCACCGACCGGACTGCGACCGCCTTCATGGATAAGGGCTGATTAGTGTCGAGCAAAACGCACGACCTGAGGGCCGGCGACGTCTGTCGCGGGAATCTCCGCGGTCAGCATATCGCCGTCCGCCTCCACGACAACGTTGCCACCGCCAAGAATGGTTGCGGAATCCACATCGACCGCGCCCGCATCTATGCGCAGCGGAACCCTGCCCGCAGCATCGACGACGGCATAGACGCTCTTGCCGTCTCCGGTCCAACGGACCCATGGCTCGCCGTCCCCCTCTCCGGAAGGCGAGGCTCCCGGCACCGGTTCGACATCATGGATACTCGGCGAGTTCACGTCCATCCAGTCGGCCATGCCCTCGAGGCACTGACGCTGCAGTTCGG